>JAKQWJ010000204.1 GCA_029562045.1 Spirochaetota bacterium
GACCCCCAGGATCCGGTCCAGCTGTCTGGGGCCGATGCCGCTGCCCACGGTCGCCCCCGCGGCGGCGCTCATCCCGGAGGACACGAAGGGGTAGGTGCCCAGGTCCAGGTCCAGCAGGGTCCCCTGGGCCCCTTCGAAGAGCATGATCTGTTCCCTGTGCTTATGCATGAAGGAGGGAAGGTCCACCACCATGTCCCGCATCATGTCCACATAGGGTTCGAGGAAGACCCGGTCCTCCTCCAGGAGGGTGGAAAAGGATTCGCGATCGTAGAGGTCCGCCACCCGGATTCCCTCCCGGGAGGATTTCTGGGCGTAGGCCACGCCGATCCCCCGGCCGGTGGTTCCGATGGGACGGCGGCGGTTTTTTTCCATCTCCACATCCATCCTCCGGTAGCGGGGCAGCACCAGATGGGCGCGATCGGCGACGAAGACCCGCCCCTCCCAGTCCACCCCCTGCTCCTTCAGGGTGGCCAGCTCCTTGAACAGGGCCTCGGGGTCGATGACCATCCCGATGCCCAGAACCACCTTGCGGTCCGGGTAGATGACCCCCGAAGGCACCAGATGCAGCTTGTAGGTCACGTCCCCGTGGACGATGGTGTGCCCCGCGTTGGCCCCGCCGGAAAAACGGACGATCACGTCCGCCCGCTCCGCCAGAAAATCGACGATCTTTCCCTTTCCCTCGTCTCCCCATTGGGCGCCGATGACCACTAGTTTCATGCCGGGTTTTCCTTTATCGTGAATAGTTCGGCGGCTCCTGGGTGATGGTCACATCGTGGGCATGACTTTCCCGGAGTCCCGACTGAGAGATTTTAATGAATTTTTTGTATTTCTGCAAATCCGCAATGGTGCGGCAGCCGCAGTAGCCCATGCCCTTTTTCAGGCCCGTGACGAGCTGGTACAGGTAGGGTTTGAGATGCCCCTTGTAGGGAACCCGGCCCTCCACCCCTTCGGGAACGGGGTCCTCGCCCTGACTCATCTGGTAGCGGTCCCCGGAGCCCTCCTGGATGGACCCGATGGAGCCCATTCCCCGGTACTGTTTGAAGATGCGCCCCTCGTAGAGGACTTCCCGCCCCGGGGCCTCGTTCAGCCCCGCGAAGAGGTTCCCGATCATGACGGTGGAGGCTCCGGCCCCGATGGCCTTGACGATGTCGCCGGAGAACTTGACCCCCCCGTCGGCGATGACAGGGATGTCCTTTTTCGCCGCCTCTTCGGCGCACCAGAGGACGGCGCTGAACTGGGGCACCCCGATGCCCGCCACGATCCGGGTGGTGCAGATAGAGCCCGGACCGATGCCGACCTTGATGGCGTCGGCCCCGGCCTCGATGAGTCGGCGCGCCCCCTCCGCGGTGGCCACGTTGCCGCCGATGACGGGGATGGGAAACTTCTTTGCAATGTCCCGCACCGCGGCGCAGACACCGGCGGTGTCGCCATGGGCGGTGTCCAGAACGACGAAGTCCACCCGGCTTTCCAGGAGGAGGGGGATCCGCGTCAGGTAATCGTTGGGCGACACCGCCGCCCCCACCACCAGGCGGCCGGCGGCGTCCAGGGCCGCGGCGGGGAACTTCTGCTTCTTTTCGATATCCTTGACGGTGATGAGCCCCCGCACCCGCCTCTGGGCATCCACCACGGGAAGCTTCTCCACCTTGTGGCGGGCGAACTTCTCCAGGGCCCGCCCCAGGTCCGGCTCGCCGTCCTCAACGATGGGGTCGGGCGTCATGACCTCCCTCACCTTCTGCCCGGGGTCGCTGTGGAACTTCATGTCCCTGTTGGTGATGATCCCGCAGAGCTTCCCGTCGGGGTCCACCACCAGCAGGCCCGACACCCGGTAGCGCTTCATCAGCTCCGTCACATCCCCCAGGGTCTGCTCCCTTTCCACCGTCACCGGGGAGTCGATGATCCAGTTGAGATACCTCTTGACCGCATTGACCTGCTCCGCCTGCTTCTTGGGGCTCAGGTTGCGGTGAATGACCCCGGCGCCCCCCTCCAGAGCCAGGGCGATGGCCATGGCCTCCTCGGTGACGGTGTCCATGGCGGACGAGAGGATGGGAACGTTCAGATAGATGTCCCGGGCGAGCCGGGAACGGACGTCGGCCTGGCTGGGCAGAAAATCCGCGTATCCCGGCAGAAGCAGGACGTCGTCGTAACTGAGGGATTCTTTCACGGTCATATTGTCGTCTCCTGGGTTTCTTTCAGCATGCCCCGGTATTTTTCCGCCAGGGCCCGGGCCTTTTCCGCCGCCTGCCCCCGGTACATTCCGGGGTGGGAGAAGAACTCCTCCGGGGTGATCCCCAGAGACCGGGCCAGGCTTTTCGCCACCCCCTCCCGGATCGGGGGGTTCTTTTCCATCTCCTCCCGCAGGCTCCCGCCGCTTTTCTCGCAGGCCAGGGTGAGCCGCCGTATTTTTTCATGGGCCTCCGGGTCTCCGCTCTCGGCCAGCAGGATGTAGGCCGCCTCGGCCAGCGCCATATCCCCGGCGGCTCCGAGGTTTTTCTCCAGCATGGCACCGTCCACCCGCAGGGACTCCACGACCTGGGCCATCCGCCGGACCGCAGCGGTGAAACCGGCGATGTACTCCGCGGTGAACCGGCTGGAGGCGGAGTTGGTCAGGTCCCGCTGATGTTCGGAGATCTGGTCCATGTAGAAGCTCATCGCCCGGGGGCAGAAGGCCTTCCAGAGGCTTTTAACATGCTCCGAGTTCCAGGGGTTTCTCTTCTGGGGCATGGTGGAAGAGCCCACCTGGTCCTCCCCGAAGAACTCCCGTATCTCGCCAATTTCCGAGCGCTGGAGGCTGCGCAGATCGTCCGCCAGGTTGGCCACGATGCCGAAGGCGGTGTTCATCTCCAGAAGAAGCCGGAGAAGGTATTCGGGCTCCACCAGCTGATGGGAATACTCCGACGGGGCCAGGCCCAGATGGGCCAGGAACCTCTCCTCGAAGTCCTGGGGGTCCGGGACGATCAGGGTCAGGGCGTTGTAGGCCCCCACCGCGCCGGAGAGCTTCCCCCGCAGATCGCCGGCCAGGCGCATGATCTCCCGGTAGGATTTCCCCAGCCGGGCCACATACTCCGCGGACCAGAAGCCCACGGTGATGGGGACGGCGTGCTGGCCGTGGGTGCGGCCCACCTGCAGCGTCTCCGCCTCCTGGAGGGTGAAATCGATGAGGAGCTCCAGAAGCCGCCGGAGTTCGGGCAGCGCCACGGCTCGCACCGCGTCCCGCACCCGCATGCTCTGGGCGGTGTCCAGGATGTCCGCGGAGGTGGCCCCGGCGTGCACCAGGCTCCGGACCGCCGGGGGGACCTTTCTCTTGATGACGTTGACCAGGGCCCGGATATTGTGCCGGGTCTTTTCCTCCTCCCGGTACACCTCGTCGGGGCTGACCCGTTCCTCCAGAGTGTCGATGTCCTTCAGGTATTCCGCCCCCTCCGCGCCGGGCCGGGAGAGGTGGGCCTTCAGGAGGGCGGCCTCCACCCGGATGAGGTAGCGCACCGCGGCTTCCTCGCTGAGATAGTCCGACAGGGCCTCGAAGGTCTCCTCGTTGGCCAGATAGTAGCGGTGGTCCAGGGGAGAGATGTTTCGGAAGACGCTGCGCGTCCGGGGGGGATGGGATTTTTCCGATTCCATACACCATCATGCAGGAAATCGCGTTTTTTGTCAAAGCCCGACGGGTAGAACCGCCGGGCTTTTCCGGGTTATACTCGGGGACATGCGTTCCTTTTTTCCCATCGCCGCCGTCGTGTCCGCGGCCCTTCTTTTTTCGTCCTGCAGGCCGTTTTCCCGGCAGAGCGGCGGGGAAGACCTCCCCCCGAAGGTGGAACGCCTTATCCCCGACGAGGGGGACGGGAGCCGGCGGGATGCCGAGGCGGTATCGCTGGAGCAGCGGGTGAACAGTCTCCTGTCCCAGGTGCGGGTCCCCATGAGCCCCGACGACTACCTCCTGAATGTGCTGAACGAAAATCTGGACATCGATCAGCTGGATGAGCAGATCGTGGTCTTCAAGAAAAAAAACGACCCGGAGGACAGGATCCGCCTGCTGGTGGCGGATTTCGATAATGTCCGGAACTCCTATGTGGTCTCCTGGCAGGGAGAAACCCAGGGGACCAACAACCGCTCCTTCAACGTGGAGATCATGGACCTCCTGGGGGATCATATCCTGGAGATCCTCTGCTTCGGGCGGAACAATCGGGGCGAACAAACCCTGGACGTGTTTCGCAAGACCCCCTCCCCCCAGGGTTTCGGCGTGTACTACAGCCCCATCGCCTCCATCGCGTCCCAGGGCTCCATCGTCGTGGAGGAGCGTCCCCGCTCCGAAGCCTACCTGCTGCTGCAGAAGAACGACGAAAGTTTCCCTCTGGCGGTCTACGACAAGGACCCGGATTCGGAGAACATCAACGATCTGCGGAAAACCACCCACTACTGGAGCTACCAGGACGGCAGGTACAAGGCGGGGAAAACGGAAAAGCTCGCCGGACAGGGGCGGGTGGAGAAACGGCTGGCGGACCTTTTTTCCCGGGATGCCGAGGGGTTCGAGAGCTTCCTGTCCGGCCCCTGGTACCGGACCAGAGGAGCGGGAAAAGCCGGCCCGGGGGAAATCATCCATTTCGATCCCCAGAACCGGAGGATAGTTTTTTACAACGGCGAAATTCAGGAGATCTTTCTGTGGCAGACCTCCTACCGGACCATCTACAAGGGGCTCTACATCAACTGCGTCAACGAAGCCATCGGCAACATCACCAAACAGCTCAGCGTCTCGGTGACGGGACTGGACGAGTTCGACCTGGTTCTGAAGGGCGGCGAGGGCTGGGAGGGGCAGTATAAAAGACTGGGCAAAGACCTTCAGGCCGCCACCCTGGCGTCCCGGGGGGATGGGGTCCGGCTCTCCACCCTGGAGCTCTCGGGCCTGTACCGAAACGAGAACGGGGTCGAAGTCTACTTCACACCGCCCCGTTTCACCATGCGGGAAAACGGCCGGGAGTTCTCCGGAGGCTTCGCCCTGTACAGCTTCGACGGGGAGATCATGGAAATGAAAATTCTGAAGGAGAACGGCATCGTCGATTCCACCCGGACCTACCGCCTTCTCTTTCAGGAAGAGCGGCAGGGAAACCGGATCCTCCGGAACCTTACCCTGCAGCCCGCCCGGGTGACCGGCAGGGGGGTGGAGATCCGGACCTCCGGCGGCCCTCCCCTGCGACTGCAGCAGATCACCGAGCCGGAGGGTTAGAGTCCCCTCAGGGCGGAAATATGAGAAAGCCTTCTATCCCCCTCTCCTTCAGGCGGATCAGGAGGTTCTGCGTCCCCTGGTCGGTCCTCGCGTCCGGCGGCAGGGGCACCACCACCTTGTGCATCCTGTTTCCGCCGGGCCGGGTCTCTTCGCGGATTTCCGCGGGAAATCCCGCTTTCTTCAGGTCCAGAACCATGTACTCGGCGTTTTCCCTGACCGAGAAGGATCCGGTCTGCACCGCCCAGGGTATCTGAGGGGCCGAAGCTGCGGGAACCCCCGATTCCGGGACCGCGGCTTTCCCCGCCCCGGCGGCGGGAGGACTCCCCTCGGCCGGGGGGCTCAGCAGCGACGAGGGGGAGGGAAAGGGCTTCACCCCCGACGGGGAGCCCGCCGCGAGCCGTGCCAGGCGGTACTCCGGACTCTCGGGGTACTCGGCGGCGAGCCGGTCCAGAGCCGCCTTCTTCCGGGACTCCTGCCCCAGGCGGCCGGCGGTTTCGAAAAGAAACAGCAGGATGGCCTCGTCGCCCCGGTGCCTGGCCCCCTCTTCCAGAAGGGCCGCGGCCAGCCGGCAGGCCTCGGACAGGTCGCCCGTGGCGGCGAAGAGCCGGGCCAGGTGGAAGATGGCCCGCCTTTTGAGGGCCGGCTGGGAGCTTCCGCCGGCCACGGCGCGGGCCTGTTCCATGCTCCTGTCCAGATCCCCGGTTTCCAGGAGAAGTTCGGCGGACCGCAGGAGGTGGTGGAGGGACTCTTCGCCGTCGCTCCGACGGGCGGCCTCTTCCATAACAGCCTGGGCCTCCGCGTAGTCGCCCCTCACCTCCAGGTAGGAGGCTTTTTCCGCCAGGATCCCCGCCGCCTCCCCCCGGGGGGCCCGGGGGAGAAATTCGTCCAGCAGCGCCGCCGCGGACCCGGGATCGGGACAGAGCCGGGCGGCCTGGAGAAGAATCCTCCGGAACTCCGGCGACGCGGGGTTTCCCGTCAGCCAGGTCCGGTAGGATTCGAGAGCCCGGGGGTAGTCGCTTTTTTTCTCCCAGTCCCGGGCCTCGGTCAGGGAGTCCGGGAAGGCCGGGAGGCTCAGGGCGAAAAAGAAAAGAAGCACGGCAGTCATGTTCTTCACCCCACCGGTTCTCCCCTGAAGGTGTTGCCCCGGAGCTCCGCCAGCCGGACCCGGGCAAAGCCGCCGATGGCATCCGGCCGGCCGGGGAAGACCACCATGTCGTCCTTCTCCGTCCGGGCCAGGAGCTCCCCTTCCCTTTTTCTGGAGACCCCCTCCACCAGGACGGTCTCCACGCCCCCCAGGCGCTCTTTCCGCCGCTCCCGGGTCGTTTTCCGCTGCAGGCGGATAACCCGGTCCAGGCGCTCCAGCTTGATCTCCCGGGGAACCGTGTCGGGCATGCCGAAGGCCCGGGTGCCCTCCCGGGGGTTGTAGTGATAGGTGAAGGCGTCGTCGAACCGGAGCTCCTCCATCAGGTCCAGGGTCAGGCGGAAATCCTCCTCCGTCTCCCCGGGGAAGCCGATGAGGATGTCGGTCCCGATGGAAACCCCCGGAAGGGCCTCCCGGATGCTCCGGACCAGCCGGATGTACTCCTCCCGGGTATATTTCCGGTTCATCGCCGCCAGGATGGCGTCCGAGCCGTGCTGGACCGGCAGATGGATGTGGCGGCACAGGGACCGGTGTTCCGCCATGGTCCGGATCAGGCGGGGGGAAAAGTCCTTGGGATGGGAGGTGAGAAACCGCACCCAGGGGGCGTGGGGGAACCGGCGGAACAGGCCCTCCAGCAGGCCGGGAAAATCCAGGACCCCATTCCGGGTGGGGAAACGATAGGAATTGACATTCTGGCCCAGGAGGGTCACCTCTCTGACCCCCTGGGAGAAAAGCTGTTCCAGCTCGGCGAAAACCTCCTCCGGATCCCGGGAAACCTCCCGGCCCCGGACATAGGGAACGATGCAGTAGGAGCAGAAGTTGTCGCAGCCGTGCATGATGGGGACGAAGGCCTTGCTGTCTCCCTCCCTGGCGTGAAGGGAGGCGAACTCGTAGCAGCCCTCCACGGCCGGCGTCCCGGCGGGGCCGGGCGCGGCGGAGCCGGTCGGCGCCGACTCTCCGGAGCCGACGGGGGCCTCGGACGGGGGGGGGCCGGGATCGGGGCTCAGGCTCCGGAGGAGCCGCAGGAAGGACTGTTTCTGAAAGGTCCCCACCACCAGGTCCACCTCCGGGGCCTCTCCCCGGAGCCGGTCCTTGAGCCGCTCCGCCATGCAGCCCATCACCACCAGGGTGAAGGGCTGTCTTTTTTTCAGGGCCCGGTAGCTGCCGATCCGGCCCCGGACCCTCTCCTCGGCGGTCTCCCGGACCGAGCAGGTGTTCAGGATAACCAGGTCCGCCTCCTCCGCCCGGGAGGCCGGCGACCAGCCCTGGTCGAGCATCCCGTTCTCCAGGGCCGTGGATTCGGCCTTGTTCATCTGGCAGCCGTAGGTTTCGATCCAGTAGCGGTTCATACAGCGGCCCTGTCCAGAAGCCGGCGGATGTGGGCGCGGAAGGATTCCCAGTCGTCCTCCAGCGGCAGGAGGATGTAGGCCCCCTTGTCGAAATCCTCGTCCACCTCCTCCTCCTTCAGGTTCAGGTGCCGGAGATTGGTGTACGAGTGGTACAGGAGGTTGTCGGTGTCGATGACGGTCCGGGAGGAGAACTCCGCGTCGGAGTAGCGGAAAAAGTAGTCCACCATCTCCAGCGGCGAGATGTTGGTGTCCACATATCTGACCAGGGACTTCATCAGTTCGTAGGCTTTGCCCAGGTCCTTCAGCCCCAGCCCCACCAGCTTGTCTTTTATGGCCATGACCATGTCCTGCTGG
This sequence comes from Spirochaetota bacterium, assembly GCA_029562045.1. Taxonomy (GTDB): domain Bacteria; phylum Spirochaetota; class Spirochaetia; order DTKZ01; family DTKZ01; genus JAKQWJ01. Next base: position 8,060 of record JAKQWJ010000204.1, read on the forward strand.
CGTCGGGCGCGGCCGAAGTCCGAGGTGAAGTGCCGGGACCGGGCCACCCGGAGGGCCTCGATGCCGTTCAGGTGATGGGTCCCCGCGGGATAGAAGAGGGTGGTCCAGTGCCCCCCGACCCTGATCCGGTAGGTGGGGTCCACCAGATCCTCCTTCAGCGTGATGTCCAAGCCGCCCAGGATGTTGATCACGTCGATGAAGGCGTACATGTCGATGATGATGTACTTTTCGATCGGGAGGCCCGTCATGGCCGCCAGTTCCCGGACGAAAAGCTCCGGTCCGTGCCGGACGTAGAGGGTGTTGATCTTCCGTCCCCGGAAAAAAAGGTCCCGGGGCAGGCTGAGAAGGGATATGTCGTTCCGCTTTTCGTTGACCGTGGCCAGCATGATGGCGTCGGTCATCTTCTCGTGGGCCCCCACCACCAGAAATGTCCGGGAGGAGGCCGGGGCTTTACCGGAGACCGCCGGGGCTATCCGGGGGTTTTCTCTTTTTTTTTTCCCTTCCTCCGCCAGGCCGAAGGTTTTCAGGGCCCCCAGGGCCACATCGTCGGCGTCGAAGAGGTAGATCTCTCCCTGCACCTTTCTCTGGATTCCCAAGGCGCCGGCCTTCTCTCCCGAGGGGGAAAAAAAGTCAAAGTAGAGGTAGTCCGTGTCCTCCCGGGGGCGGGGGGAGAGGCGGAGGTTTTTCGATTTAAGATAGGCCCGGAACCCCTCGTCCTCCGACAGTTCCTGTATCTGCCGGGCCACCTCCTCCACCCGGAGTTCCTCCACCGTCCGGGTATCCACGGCGGCCAGGGCATCGGCCAGGGCGGGCTCCAGGCCCGCCTCATCGTCCACGGAACGGGAGCCGACGAAGAAGCGTCCGGTTCTGCGATCCAGCCCGACCTTGAGCTTGACGACGTCCCGCTCCACCTTCATGGTCACCGGGTAGCTCAGGGCGTCCCGGGTCTGGACGGGGGGCTCCAGGACGAAGCCGGAGCCGGCGAGTCTGTCCCGGACCCCGGGGCTGCGGAGGATCTCCTGGAGGGCCAGGGTCTTTCGCCGCAGCAGGGCGAAATGGGCGTCCAGCCGGCGGCTCTCGTCGGTGATGAAGGCCGCCAGCTCCGGTGAGGGGGCGTCGAAACGCAGGGTCCCGCCGGTGAAGCTGCGGGCCTCGAAGGCTCCGGAGCCTCCCGAAAGGCCGATACTGATGTAGGGGTTCCCGTCTCTTTCCAGGAGGGTCCCCTCCCCGGTTTTCACCGTCCTGAGGCCGCTTTTCCCCACGGCCCCGGAGATCTGGGGGCTTTCCATGATGTCCTGGAACCTCTTCTCCTGCTCCAGCCTCCGGTTGTGGGAGAGGAGATTCTCCACCGCGTGGTAGAAAAGGATGTCGCTCCCCCCCTTCTCCCCCGCCCGGGCGCCTTCGGCGGCGGCTTCCTCCCTTTCCAGCCTGGGATAGACCCGGACCGGCAGCCCCAGGGCCTCCCGCAGGTCTTCCGAGTCCTGGGTCAGGAGGGACACGGTCTCCCCGAGACGGTCCAAGGCGACCCGGGTGTCCCGGACCTCCTCCCGGAGGGAGTTCCGCAGCCCCCGGACGGAAAAGACGAGGTACATCAGAAGAACGAGAAGACCCGCGGCGCCCAGGGCCAGACGGCCCCGGGGGAAGGTGAACCGGGAAAGGAAGGATTTTCCGATCATAGGCGGCCCCCACTATACACTGAAGGGGAAAAAAGCTTCAATGCCGGAAACTCCTCTGACCGGTGAACTTCATGGCCGCCCCCGCCTCGTTGCAGGCCTGGATGCTCTCGAAATCCCGCAGGGAGCCCCCGGGCTGGACCACCGCGGAGACCCCCTCCCGGAGCCCCACATCGATCCCGTCCCGGAAGGGGAAGAACCCGTCGGAGACCATCACCGCTCCGGGAAGGCCCCCCTTCAGGGCCCGGACCTCTTCCCGGATCGCCTCCCCCTCCCCCGGCGGCAGGGCGGAGAAGGGCTTCCCGCGCCTCTCCCAGGCCAGCCGGTCCTCCAGCTTGCGGTAGGCCTTGTCCCGGGCGATCTCCGCCACCCCCACCCGGTCCTGCTCCCCGGCGCCGATGCCCAGGGTGGCCTCGTCCTTGACATAGAGCACCGAGTTGGAGGTGACCCCGGTCTCCACCAGCCAGCCGAAGAGCATGTCCCGGTACTCCCGGTCCGTGGGCTCCCGGAGGACCCTGAGGGTCGCGCCCTGGTGGACCGTCTCGGCGGGAAGAAAATCCTCCTTCGCGAGGGTCCGGGGCGCGTAGGAGGTCTGCAGGATGAGCCCCCCGTCCAGGAGGGATTTGAAATCCAGAAAAACCCGGCCCTCCCAGGAGCCCAGGTCCGCCATGTTGCGGATCCGCATGACCCGGAGATTTTTCTTCTTTTCCAGGATCTCCATCGCCCCGGGCCCGTACTCCGGGGCGGCCACCACCTCGGCGTAGTTCTCCGTCAGGGCCAGGGCGGTTTCCCGGTCCACCTCCCGGTTCAGCGCCACCGCCCCGCCGAAGGCGGCCAGCCGGTCCGCCAGAAAGGCCCGGCGGAAGGCATGGGCGATGTCGTCCCCCAGGGCCACCCCGCAGGGGTTGTTGTGCTTGATGATCACCGCGCAGGGCCGGCGGGAGAAGTAGCGCAGGATGCCCAGGGCGCTGTCCACATCGGTGATGTTTATCTTTCCCGGGTGCTTTCCCGACTGCAGAAGCTCCACATCCGAGGCCAGATAGCGTCCGGGGCGGAGGGTTTCCACCTCCCCTAGGGCGAGGCTGCCGTTCAGGAGGCGGTACAGGGCCGCCTGCTGCTCCGGGTTCTCCCCGTAGCGCAGCCCCCGGCTCTCCCCGTCGATGGTCCAGCCCGCCTTTTCGTACAGAAAGACCGTCTCCCCCGAGGGGCCGGAGAAGCGGATTTCCATCCGGGGGGGAAAATGGTCCCGGGTGATGCTCCGGTACTGGTCCTGCAGTTTTTCCGCCATGGGGGACTCCTTGTTACGGCTCGTACTTTTCCAGGGGTTCGTCGTCCCGCCGGCCTTCGAAGTAGGCGGCGACGGCATCGTCGTAGGCGGCGGTGTGGCGGAAGACTTTTTTCGCCAGCCGGAACCGGGTGGACAGGTCCAGCCCGCCCCCCCGGGCCCGCAGCTCCTCCAGGACGCCGGGGTAGTCCCCGGGGTCGCAGAGGGCGGCCACCCGCAGATAGTTCTTGGCGGCGGCCCGGAGCATGGCGGGCCCCCC
>JAKQWJ010000219.1 GCA_029562045.1 Spirochaetota bacterium
GGGGGCTCTTTCCCGGGGGCTCTTTCCCGGGGGCTCTTTCCCGGGGGCTCTTTCCCGGGGGACAGACACGCCGGGAGGCGGGCCTTTTTCCATCGAGGCCCGGCTCCTCCCCGAAGGGGGCGGGCTCTTTCCCGGGGCGCCCGGGGCCCATGCCCGGAGAGACGCCCCTTTCCCGGAGGGCGAATAAAGGAGGCAGGCGCCGTGGCGCGGATCCGTACCCTGGAAATGCGGGACATCGTCAAGGATTTTTCGGGCCTGAGGGCCAACGACGGGGTTTCGCTGAAGATCGAGGCGGGGGAAATTCTCGGCCTTCTGGGAGAGAACGGGGCGGGCAAGACCACCCTGATGAACATCCTCTTCGGGCTCTACCGACCCGACGGCGGGACCATCCTGATCAACGGCGAGGAGGTCGTCTTCCGTTCCCCCCGGGATGCCATGCAGAGGGGAATCGGGATGATCCACCAGCACTTCATGCTGGTCCAGAAGCACACGGTGCTGGAAAACGTGGCCCTGGGTTTCGAAAAGGCCCCCTTCTTCTTCCCCCTGCGGCAGGTGCGGCGGAGGCTGGCGGAGTTTTCCTACCGTTTCGGCCTGGCGGTCCGTCCCGACGAGCCGGTCTGGAAACTGTCCGCCGGGGAACAGCAGCGGGTGGAGATACTGAAGGCCCTGATCCGCAGCTCGGACCTCCTGATAATGGACGAGCCCACCTCGGTGCTGACTCCCAAGGAGACTGCGGAGCTTTTCGACATCCTGAAAAGAATGAGCGGGGAGGGGCATTCCATCATCCTCATAAGCCACAAGCTGGATGAAATCACCCGGATCTGCTCCCGGGTCCAGGTGCTCCGGAAGGGGAAAGTCGCCGGGGAGGCTCCCATGGGGGAGGTCTCCGCGGAGGACCTGGCGCGGATGATGGTGGGCCGCCGGGTGGCGGATTCCTACCCCAAGGCGGATCTTCCCCCGGGCCGGGTGGTGCTGGAGATCCTGGACCTGGAGGCCCAGAACGACCAGGGCGCCCCGGCGGTGCGGGGAGTTTCCTTTGAGGTCAGGGAGAACGAAATCTTCGGCATCGCCGGGGTGTCCGGAAACGGGCAGCAGGAACTGGTGGAGTGTGTCACCGGTCTGCGGCGCGCCTCCGCGGGGGCGGTCCGGCTTCTGGGACGGGAGATAACCGGGCTGTCCCCCCGGCAGATCCACAACCGGGGGATAAGCCACGTTCCGGAGGAGCGGATCAAGTTCGGAATCGTGCCGAACCTTCTCCTCTACGAAAACGCGGTGCTGAAGCGCCATCACCGTCAGCCCTATTCGATCCGCAACATCATGAACTACCCGGCCATCCGGCGCCACGCCGGAGACCTGGTCAAATCATTTCAGGTGGCCACTCCGTCCATCTACAGCCCGATGAAGCATCTCTCCGGGGGAAACATCCAGAAGCTCATTCTGGGAAGGGAAATATCCGCCGATCCGGTGCTGATGATCGCGGCGCACCCCACATACGGTCTGGATGTGGGGGCGTCGGAGTACATCCGGGGCCAGATCATCGCCCGGCGGGACCGGGGCGGCGCGGTTCTCCTGGTGTCGGAGGATCTGGAGGAGCTGTTCATGATCTGCGACCGAGTGGCGGTGATGTTCGAGGGGCGCATCATGGGCATCGTGGACCCCCGGAGCGGGAGCTTCGAAGAGGTGGGCATGATGATGGCCGGCGCCGTCGAGGCCGCCGGCGGGGAGGCGACCGATGCGGTTTGAGTCCGTCCCCCGCGCCGGGACCTCCCGGGTCCTGGAGATTCTGGCCCCCGCCCTGTCTCTGCTGGCGGGGCTCGCCGCGGTGGGTCTGGTCTTTCTACTGAAGGGGCTGAATCCACTCTTCGCCCTGGGGGAGATCTTCCGCTCCTCCTTCGGCAGCGTCTTCGGTCTCACCGAGACGGTGACCAAGGCCCTCCCGCTGATTCTGGTGGGTTCAGGCCTGGCCCTGACCTTCCAGGCCAAGTTCTGGAACATCGGGGCGGAGAGCCAGCTCCTGCTGGGGGCGGTCTTTTCCACCTGGGTGGGACTGACCTGGGGCCCCTCCCTCCCCGGCCCCGTGATCGTCCCGCTGATGTTTCTGGCGGGCTTCCTCGGGGGCGCCCTGTGGGGGATGATCCCGGCGGCGCTGAAGATCCGCCTGGGCATCAACGAGGTCATCTCCACCCTGATGCTGAACTACATCGCCGCGGAACTGGTGAAGTTCCTGGTGGTGGGGCCCTGGAAAGGGGCCTCCAAGCATGGGTACCCCTACACCGACGATCTCCCGGCCCAGGCGATTCTGTGGCTTTTCCCGGGCACGAGAATATCACCGATCCTGCTGGTCCTGGCGCCGGCGGCGGCGGCGACGCTGACCTTCCTCATTTTCCGCACCCGGTTCGGCTACGAGGTGCGGGTCATTGGGGAAAACCGCGAGGCGGCACGGTACGCGGGCATTGACTTCTTCCGGACCAGCCTCCTTTTCATGGCCGTCTCCGGAGGGCTGGCGGGACTGGCGGGGACGGGGGAACTGACGGCGATCCATCATCACCTGAGCTACCCCGACACCCTGAGCGCCGGCTACGGCTTCACCGCCATCATCGTGGCCTGGCTGGGCAGGCTCAACCCCCTCCTGGTGATGGTCTCCGGTGTCTTCCTGGCTGGGATCATCGTGGGAGGAGACGCCATCCAGATGTCTCTGGGGCTGCCGGCGGTGACGGTGCAGGTCTTCAACGGCATCATTCTGATTTTTCTCATCATGGGAGAGTTTTTTCTCCGCAACCGGATCCGATGGGTGAGGAGGACCCCGCGCCATGGCTGACATCGTTTTCTCCATTCTGGTGCGGACCATCGCGGCGGGGACGCCGCTTCTGCTGGGCACCCTGGGAGAGCTGATCACCGAGAGGGCGGGGATCCTGAACCTGGGTGTGGAAGGCATGATGGCCATGGGGGCGGTGACGGCCTTCATCGTCACCTTCGGGACCGGGAACCCCTGGCTGGGAATGCTGGCCGCGGCGCTGATGGGGGCCCTGATGGCGTCGATTCACGCCTTCGTCAGTGTCGGTCTCCGGGCTAACCAGACCGTCTCGGGCCTGGCCCTGACGATGATGGGAATCGGCCTGTCCGGGCTCTGGGGCAAGCCCTTCATCGGGAAGCCCCTGGCGGTGAAGATGGAGCCCCTGGCGGTGCCCCTTCTGGAGAAGGTCCCCTTTCTGGGGCCGCTTCTGTTCCGGCGGGACCCCTACTTTTACATGTCCGTGGTTTTCGGACTGGCGGTCTGGTTCGTGATGAAGCATACCTCCCTGGGAATAAACCTCCGGTCCATCGGAGAAAACCCCAGGGCCGCCGAGAGCCAGGGGGTCAAGGTGAGGCTCTACAAATACCTGGCGGTGATCGTCGGGGGGATGGCGGCGGGCGTCGCCGGGGCGCAGCTGTCCACGGCCTACAGCAAATCCTGGATCGAAGGCATGGTGGCCGGACGGGGCTGGATCGTCATCGCCCTGACGATTTTCTCCCTCTGGGAGGCCCCCCGGGCCTTTCTGGGGGCCTACCTCTTCGGCGGGATCTTCGTTCTGCAGTATATGCTCCAGCCCCTGGGGATCAGCCCCAACCTGCTGGCCATGCTGCCCTACGGGACGACCCTGATGATCCTCCTGGGCTACGGGTTCTCATCCGGCGGCCGGCGCCGGATGCACGCCCCGGCGATGCTGGGGGAACCTTACAAGCGGGGAGAGGTCTAGGGGCGGAACTCCTCCGGGGCCGGGGAGCAGGGATTTTCCGCCGGCTCCGGGGACTGCGCCGGCTCCGGGAAGTTGCCTTTTTTCCCCGCTGTTGGTACTATCCCCGGGATGGGAACCAGGATCAACAGAACCTACTTCACCGCCCCTCTGTTCTACCTCCTCGTCATCGTGGGCCTCCTTTTTCTGCAGTTTTCGAAACGGGGCGAAAAGTTCCGGGACGCTTTCCATGAGCTGACCCTCACCGGGGTCGCGGTTCCCTCCGGCGGAGGGTCGGAGATCGAGGAACTGCATCTGCGGTACCGGGGGGTGGATTTCGCCTTCGGGCCCCGGTACTCCGCCGAGATCGTGGCTCCCGGCGGAGCCGCCGGGAAGCTGGAGCTTCGGGGTTTCAGGAAAGAGGAGAAGGGCTTTACACTGAAGTTCGACGGAGACATCAGTCTGGGCTTTCTGCTTGAGCCGGCGGACGAGGTCCTGTCGATCCAGGCGGATTTCGGGGGCAAACCCGCAAACCGCCCCAAGGCCATGGTGGTCCGTTTCGCCGTGGTCGAGGGGGCCAGGGCCAACAGCGTCGAGCGGATGCCCATTCTGGCGGTTCACCACAAGGATAAGGATTACTTTCTGTCCCTGCCGGGAAATTCCTCCATCGACATGGCGCGGCAGCGGCTGGTCATCGCCCCGGAAACCGGAGCCGCGGCTGTTCTGACCTTCGGACCCTCCTCAGGGGGGACCAAGGAGTCTTTCCGGCAGTGGTATGCCAACCTGGCGGGGTCCACCACCGCCGATTCCCTGGCCCGGAAGGTGTCCGAATACATCGGCGGCGCCTATCAGGGCTGGAAGGCCGGGCGTTTCGACCCGGAGGGAGGGGTCTGGCTGACCGAGAAGGGGGATCAGGCCTTCAAGGAATCAATCCTGATGGCCTACCTGGCGGAGTCCCTCCGTCGGGGTGAGCAGGCTCGGGCCTACGAGGAGATGATCCGGGCGGCGGGACAGGCCCCTGGGGCGCTGACCTTCGCCTCCTGCGCCTATCTCGGGAACCTGGCGGACCTTTCGGACCGGCTCCTGCGGGAGGACTCCCGGGAGGCCTCCCGCCTTCTGTCCCTGGTCCGGAGCCGGGACATTTCCGTCTGGAACCGGGCGGACCTTCTGCAGTTCGCCGTCGACCGGGGAGGGGCGGAACTCCTGGAGGAACTGCGAGCCTTCGCCGGCGAGGTGAAGCTGCACAATCCGCCGGTCCAAACGGCGCTGGGAATGCTGCGGAATTATTACGAATCCCGTAATGTGGACCCCCAGCTGGTGGAGGGGCTCCGCCGGTTTTCCGCCTTGATAAACACCCGAATTTTTCCGGGGATCATTAAAATCAGGGAAGGGTTTTTCCTGGAAGTCGAGCCGGGCAAGATCGACGTGGCCGCCTCGCTGACGGCGGGGAAGCTTCTGATCCAGGCCGGCGTGGTGGAGAAGGACCCGGTTCTGGAATCCATAGGCCGGGACCTGATTCTTTCCAGCATCGGCCTGTCCGACAAACAGGGGTTCCTCCCCCGGCACATCCTCTTCGCCGACCTGGCGCTGAAAGGCACCGAGGGCAGGGTGGCTCCGGAAGAGGTGTATCCCCTCATCGCGGACAATCCCTACTATCCCCGGTTCATCAGCCTCTCCCGGGAACTGGGGCCGGGGGCCTGGCTCTATACCGCCGCCAACATGACGGGGATGATCATCAACGAGAAGGAAAACCGGCTCCAGTTCCGGTTCCCCCTGGGCGCCATCCATCACATGGTGTTCCGGGGAGCCCGGCCCTACAAGGAACTCCAGATCTGGGGAATCCCCTGGCGGGTGGACAACCAGTTCGAGAAGTACAATATCGGGGCCCTCTTTTTCCCGGAGAAGAAACTCTTTCTGATCAAGTATCAGCACAAGAAGACCACGGAAGAGTTCCTCATGACCTTCGAACCACGGACAGAATGAAACGAAGGGCCGCCAGTCCGTCCGCCGCGTCGGACCGGGGCCGTCTCGCGGGATCCAGGGCGCAGGCCACCGCGTCCTCCAGCATCCCGGCGAAGTAGCCCGTCCGCTCCGGCGGGCCGACCCCGGTGGGCGCCAGGGAACGGAAACCCTCGTAGTGGGGGCTCTCCCGGCTTTCGTGCTCCTCGTAGAGTCCGTTTCCCACCCGGATGCGGCCCCGCTGGAAACTCAGGTCCACCTCGAAGACCAGATGCTCCCTCTCAGCCCCCACCTCGATGGTCACCGGGATGCTTCCGCTCTTCGCGACGACCACCGCGGTGCCGCTCTTCCGGTCCATCCGCCCGAAGACCAGGACTTTTTTCAGGGGTCCGCCGGTCAGGAAGGCCAGGATGTCCGCCAGGTGGGTGCCGTCGTGGATCATCTGGTCCATGAGTTTCCGGGTCCGGCCGAAGTAGAGCCTGCCCGTGGCGGAGAGGAGCCGGCCGTGCCGCATCTCCCGGATCCTGGCCCCGGCGAGGAGATAATCCGCGGAGTAGCGCCTCTCGTGATTGACCAGGACCGTGACGGCCCCGCTCCGGTGGAGGGCGGCGATGCGCCGGGCGGAGGCCAGGGTATGGGCCAGGGGTTTTTCGCAGACCGCCACCGGCACCCCCTCGTCGGCGGCGAGCCGGACATACTGTTCGTGGGAATCGGGGTGGGTGGCGATGTGCAGGATCCGGGGGCGGACGGCCCGGATCATCTCCCGGCAGTCGGCGAAGACCTCCGGGAGGTTCCATCTTTCGGCGAAGAGCCAGCGCCTCCGGGGATCGATGTCGGCGCCGCCCGCCAGGAGGCAGCGGGGGTTGGCCGCCACGGCCCCGGCATGGGTGCAGGGTTTTTCCCGGAGGGCGTCATCCTCCAGCAGGCTGCCGATCCGTCCCAGACCGACCACGGCGCAGCGGATCTTCCCGGGACCGGCCCCGGAGGGGTGGGCGTTCATCCCGGCGTCAACCTGAAATCATACCGGAAATATCCCGGCATCATCCCGGGGGCCAGCCCATCATGCGGCCCCCCAGGAGATGGGCGTGGACATAGGCGACGGTCTGCAGGCCGTGCCGCCCCACATTGAAGACGACCCGGTAGCCTTCGCCGAGGCCCAGCTTCTCCGCCGCCCGGGCCACCCCCTGCATGTACCGCCCCACCACCTCCGGAGACAGGCTCTGCAGACGGTCGAAACCGGCGGCCTTGCTCTTGGGAATGACCACCACATGGGTGGGGGCCTGGGGGTTTATGTCCCGGAAGGCCAGCACATCGTCGTCCTCGTACACCACGTCGGAGGGAATTTCTTTCCGGAGAATTTTGTCGAAAATCGTGTCTTCCATGGCTTCCTCCCTTTCGGGGTCACCGGACCCGCCGCCGGACTGTATCGGGGCCGGCGAAAAAATTGACCAGCAGAAAACCGGCGATGAACCCGCCGATGTGGGCGCCGTAGGCGACGCCTCCGCCCTCGCCGCCGGCGCTTCCCAGACCGCTCAATAACTGGAACAGAAACCAGAGCCCCAGGGCCACCATCGCCGGAACCCGGGTGATGAAGCGGAACAGGAGGACCCGCACCTTCCGCCGGGGGAACAGGTGGATATACCCCCCCAGAACCCCGGAGATGGCTCCGGAGGCCCCCAGGGTGGGGGTATGGAGCCCCGAGTTTCCGAAGAAGGACACGAAGACATGGGTGAGCCCCGCCAGGACCCCGCAGAGGAGGTAAAACATCAGGTACCTCCGGCGGCCCATCCGGTCCTCCAGATTGTCGCCGAAGATGAAGAGGTACAGCATGTTGCCGAAAAGGTGGCCCAGACCGCCATGCATGAACATCGAGGTGATCAGCGTCAGATACACCGTTATGGGGGTCTTTTCCAGGCCGGGGATCTGGTACCGGGTCTTCGTCGAGGGGTCCACCACCACCCGGGGAGAGGTGACGATATCCCGGCCGGTGAGGATCTCCGCCGGCACCGTGGAATAGGCATTGGTGAATCGGTGGTCCGCCCCCAGATCCTGCAGGAACACGAAAACCAGGATGTTCACCGCGATGAGGGCGTAGGTGAGAAAGGGAACGATGCTCCTGTCGGAGTTGTCGTCCCCCAAGGGCAGTATCACGGTTCACCTCCCCGACGCGCCGACGATCCGGCGCGGACCATAGGGGAATTCTGCGACAAAGCGGCGGAAAACGCAAGGGGGGGGGCGGAGGATTAAACGGCGGAAAGCGCAAAGGGGGGGGACGGAGGTTTGTTCCCGGGAGGCGGGAGGGCGGGCCGGGGGCCCGGCGGCGGATTTTCCCGGAGAATCGGCCCGCGGGCAGGAGAGGCCGGGGGGCTGTTGTCCGGTCCCGGCGGCGGATCTCCCCCGGGGCGCCGGGGGTGAGGGGGGGCTCCCGGCGCCGGCTCCGATGGGTCTTCTTGCGAAAGGACGGTCAAATCGATACTATGCGCTGGGATGGCCTTCTACAACGTTCAGGTTTTTTTTCATGTTCTCGACATCGTCGGCACCGCAGGCTTCGCCGCCGGAGGCGCCCTGGCGGCGATACGGAAGGAAATGGACGGCTATGGGGTGCTGGTGGTGGCCACCGCCGCCGCGGTGGGGGGCGGACTCGCCCGGGACGTCATGATCGGCCGGGTCCCCCCTCTGGCGCTGA
>JAKQWJ010000220.1 GCA_029562045.1 Spirochaetota bacterium
CACCCAAGGAGAGCTTCATGCGAAAGGAACACTGGGAGATTCTGAAAAAAGCCGCCGCGGGGGTTCCCGTCCCGGGGACTCCGACGGCCTTCATCGTGGACAGTCCGTGGATCCCCGGGTATCTGGGGATCTCCACCATCGACTACATCGGCAGTCCCCAGATTTGGCTCCAGGCCAACCTGGAGGTGCTCAGGCGCTTTCCCGACGCCATCATGCTGCCCGGCTTCTGGGTTGAACCGGGGATGGCCGCCGAGCCTTCGGGCTACGGCTGCAGGATCAGCTTCGCCGAGGACAGCCCCCCCTCGGTGCACCCGGTGATCGGCGACATCGCCGAAGCGGACCGGCTGTCTCCCCCCGACCCCCGGAAGGAGGGCCTCATGCCCCTGGTCCTGTCCTGGTACCGCCACGCCCTGGGCCGGGTGCGGGACGCGGGGATGGACATCCGGATCGTGGCCGCCCGGGGGCCCCTGGCCCTGGCGGCCCACATCCTGGGGGTCACGGAGTTTCTGGTGGGTCTCAAGACCGAACCGGAGAAGACCCACGCTTTTCTCGCCATGACCACCCGGACGGTGAAGGACTGGCTGGAGGCCCAGGCGGAGGTCCTTCCCGGCGCCGCGGGCATCATGGTGCTGGACGATGTGACGGGGTTTCTGTCCCGGGAGGACTACCTGGAGTTCGCCTACCCCTATATGAAGGACATCTTTTCCATGCCCGTAGAGCTGAAGATACTGCACAACGACACGGACAACCCCGCATCCTACGAATTTCTGGCGGACCTGGGAGTCGGCATTTTCAACTTCACCCATCTCAGGACAATTTCCGAGGTCCGCTCCCTGACGGGGCCCCGGGTCTGCCTGATGGGAAACGTCCCCCCCCTGGACCTTCTGGTCAACGCAGGCCCCGATGCCTGCGGGGAGGCCGCCCGGGCCTGCATCCGGGACAACGGCGGCGCCCCGGGGTTCATCCTCTCCGCCGGAGGCGGCGTGTCGCCGGGGACCCGGGGCGAAAACATCGCCGCCCTCATCCAGGCGGCGCGGTCATGAGGGGGGTCGCCGTCATCGGAACGGGGGCCATCGCCGCCGTCCACATCGAGGCCTGGCTCTCCTTTCCGGACCGCTGCCGGGTCCTGGCCCTCTGCGACCTCTACCCCGACAAGGCCCGGGCCCTGAACGGGAAATACCGTCTCGGGGCACAGGTCTACGAAGACTACCGGGAGGCGCTGAAGCGGCCCGACATCGATCTGGTGTCGGTCTGTCTCCCGCCGTCGGCCCACCGGGACGCCGCCGTCGCCGCCCTGGAGGCGGGAAAGCACGCGGTGGTGGAAAAGCCCATGGCGGCGTCCCTGGAGGAATGCGACGCGATGATCCGGGCGGCGGACAAGTCCGGCCGGCTCCTCTCGGTGGTGGCCCAGAACAGGTTCAAGGCCCCGGCGATGAAGGTGAAGAGCATCATTGAAAGCGGACAGGCCGGGCGGATCCTCCACGCGGCGGCCAACTCCCTGTGGTGGAGGGGGCAGAGCTACTACGACCTGTGGTGGCGGGGAACCTGGTCCGGCGAGGGGGGAGGCTGCACGCTGAACCACGCGGTGCACCAGATCGATCTTCTGCGCTGGACCATCGGCATGCCTGACGAGGTGATGGCCGTCATTTCCAACGCCAACCACGGGAACTCGGAAACCGAGGACCTGTCGGTGGCGATCCTCCGCTACCCCGGCGGCGGTCTGGCCCAGATAACCGCCTCGCTGGTGTCCCACGGGGAGGAGCAGGAGCTGGTGTACCAGACCGAACAGGCGCGGCTTTCCGTTCCCTGGGCGGTCCGGGCCTCCCGGCCCCGGGAGAACGGTTTTCCCGAGCCGGACCCGGAGACCGAAAGAAGGCTGCAGGCACTCTACGACGCCGCCCCCGGCCCCCGGCGGGAAGGCCACCCGGGCCAGCTGGGCAATGTGCTGGACGCCATGGAGGGGCGGGAGCCCCTCCTCGTCGACGGCCGGGAGGGCCGCGCCACCCTGGAACTCATCATCGGCATCTACAAGTCCGCGGCGGAGGGCCGGCCCGTCCGGTTCCCGCTGGACCCCGGCGACCCTTTTTACCGAAAGGACACGATGCAGGCGGCGATGCCCCGGTTTCACGAAAAAACGAAAAGTGTGGACAATTTCACCGACACCGGGATCACCCTGGGACGGGACATGGGACGATAAGGAGACGAGACATGGAAAAATCCAGCGGCATGATGTACGCCCCCAAGGGGAAAGTGAGCCCGGTATGCGGCAAGGGGGAGTTCCCCATCGGCGTGGTGGGCATGGCCCACGGTCACATCTACGGCATGTGCAACGGGCTCGAAGAGGCGGGGGCGGAGGTGAAGCTGGTCTACGATCCCGACCCCGCCCGGGTGGAAAATTTTCTCAAGGCCTTTCCCGGGGCCCGGGCCGCCCGGACCGAGGCGGAGGTGCTGGAAGACCCGGCGATCCGTCTGGTGGCCGGGGCCGCCGTCCCCGACGCGAGGGGAGAGCTGGGGCTCCGGGTCATGGACCACGGCAAGGACTACTTCACCGACAAGCCCCCCTTCACCACCCTGGAACAGATCGACGCCGCCCGGGAGAAGGCCGCCGTCACGGGCAGGAAGTACGCGGTGTATTACAGCGAAAGGATCCACAACGAGGCCGCCGTCTTCGCCGAGAAGCTGGTGGCCGACGGGGCGGTGGGCCGGGTGGTGCAGGTCATCGGCACGGGCCCCCACCGGATCAGCATTCCCCAGCGGCCGGACTGGTTTTTCGACAAGAAGCGCTACGGCGGCATCATCGTGGATCTGGGCTGCCATCAGATCGAGCAGTTCCTGTTCTACTCCGGCGCCCGGGACGCCGCAGTGCTGCACAGCAAGACGGCGAACTACAAGTTCAAGCAGTACCCCCACTTCGAGGACTTCGGCGACGCCACGCTGCTGGCGGACAACGGCGCTGTCTGCTATCTGCGGGTGGACTGGCTCACCCCCGACGGGCTGGGGGCCTGGGGGGACGGCAGGACCTTCATCCTGGGGACCGAGGGCTACATCGAGATGCGCAAGTACATCGATGTGGCCCGCAGCAAGGACGGGGACCAGGTCTTCCTGGTGGACCACCAGGGGGAACGGAACTTCTTCGTCACCGGCCAGGTGGGCTTCCCCTACTTCGGCCGCCTGGTCCGGGACTGTCTTGACCGGACGGACAAGGCCTTCTCCCAGGAGCTCTTCTTCCGGGCCACGGAACTGGCGGTGATCGCCCAGCTGCAGGCCGTCCGGATCGAATGACGTCACGGCCCCCCGGCAGACCCGGGGGGCATCTTTTTTTTCATCATCGGAGCCGAAGCCTCGACTTTTTTCGGATCCGGTTGTATAATACCTGCTGGAGCGTCAAAATGACTTCCGGCATTTGCGGGTTCCGGCGGTTTTTCACCCTGTTGGCGGCGCTGATTTTCTCCATCCCCCTTTCTTTCCCTCAAGACTTCGGAAGCCTGATAAAAAGCCGCCTTCCCCACATCTCCGCTTCAGGAGGCGTGACGGTCATACCCTTCGACAACTGGGCTTCAGGGAGCTTCAATCAGCTCATGTCGGTGATCAATCCCATTTCGGCGGGAGAGCTGGACAAGCTCCTGGACATCCACATGGACGCCACGGCAACGACGATCTATGAGGGCGACCTGTGGTTCAAAAGACTTGGCCTGACCATGGGCTTCAAGGTCAATGTGGACGACAACTTCATCGGCAGGATCAGCCGTCTCATGGGCTATCTGGGATACCGTAACACCTCGATCCGCCTGCAGACCTCCCGTCTCCGGGGCTCCCTCTCCTGGGACCCCTCCCACCCGGTGGCGGGCATGCCGAACACCACGGATTTCGACAACCGGTTCATCACGGTGGATCTCCTCTATTACCCGAAATCGCCGGGTTCGACCTTTTACTTCGGAGTGGGCTACCAATCCTACGAGCTTCCGACCCAGATCGAGTGCCTGGTGCTGAACCCTGCGGGGAGCATCGTATACGGCCGGCATGTCTACCAGCCAGATATGAAATTCCGGATTTACTCGTTTCTGTTCGGCTTCGACACCCTGAAATCGGCCTTCATGGAGGTTCCGTCGCTGACGAACACCGGGGACGGTTTCGGTTTCTGGGCGGCAACCCAGGACCGCTTCGGCGGCGGCATGTCGCGGATCAGCGATGAGACCGAAGCCTGGATAGAGGCGGCCAATCCCGGCCGCTTTCTCCGGGATAACAATCAGATCATCATGATGGTGGATTACAATCTGACCCTGGGAGTCCGTTGGACGGGGAACCGGGGTCCGGTGCGGATCGGCGCGGGGCTGGGGTACAATGTAGGGGGACAGGTCATCATGGCCATGTCATCCTCCTGGGGGCCCATAACCAGACAGAATCAGGTGGATGCCTCGCCGGACCTCTTCCTGTTCCACCATGGAGTGATCTTCACCTTGAGCGCCTCCTTTTAAGGCGTCCGGACGACCCCGGCCCCATCGCCGGGCCGGGCTCCGCCTGTCAGCCCCCCTGTCGGGGGCTCCGGGGCCGCGGAGCGGCGGGGAGGCCTATAGGACGCCGTGGGTATCCATGCTCTTCCCGACGGGCTTTCGGAAACGGAGTCCGGGAATCGGCGGCGGGCGGCGTCCAGGTCAGGTTTCTCCTCCCTGCGCCCCGGAGTCCCAGGCCGGAAGAGGCTCCCGGCAGCGGACGGTTCCGCCGGAGCGCAGGTAGTAGAGCCAGGCCCGGGCGGGCCTCCCCCAGATCTCCTCCGCGGCGGTCCGATACACCGCCATCTGAAACCGGTGAGCCTCCGGCGCCTCCACCCGGTCGGTCTTGAAGTCCACCACGACGGTTTCCTCCGGCAGCGGAAAGACCAGGTCCATCACCCCGTTGACCAGCGGGCCCCCCTGCCAGGGTTTCGCGATGAAGGGAACCTCCGGCTCCGGCGGGACCCCGGCCGCGGCGGCCCGGGCGAAGAGATCCTCCGCCAGGGGGGAGGCGAAGAAACCCGCCGCCAGACCCAGGGCCTCCTCCAGAAAAGCCTCGTAGCTCTCCGGCCGGGGGCATTCCCCCCGGAGGGGGCGGCCGGCGCGGACCGCTTCCTCCTCCGCCCGGCGGAGGAGGAAGCCTTCCCGGGGCCTCTCCTGCGCGCCGGGGCCTTCCCTCCCCGCGTCCGCGAGCCGCCGCCGCAGGACCTGCTCCACCACCCGGTGGCACAGGGATCCGAACCAGAGGTCCTGATCAGGATCCCCGCCGTCCCCCGCCGCTGCGCCGGCCGCCCCTGCCCCATCCGATCCGATCCCCGATTGTTCGGGCCCCGGCCGCACCGGCGCGGTTTCGGGTCGGGGAGCAGGCCGCCCGGCGCCGGTTTCCTTTTCCGTTTCCTTTTCCGTTTCCGGCCGACCCGGGCCGCCCAAGAGCGCCGCCAGTTCGGTGACGGAGTACTCCCGCCGGGGGCAGCTGCGCAGGAGGGGCGGCGGGGTGTAGACCGCAGCCGCCGTCGCCGGAGACCGGGCTGCGTCCCCCTGCCGGTACAGAACCTCCACCGGGACATCGGGGATGAACCGCAGCTCCCAGGGGGAGGCTGAGGGATCGGGGTTGTCCGGATCCAGCCCCAGCGCCCGGAAGATCATCGTGAGGAAGGCCTTGTCGGAGCCGCGGTTATTCCGGGTAAAACATCCCGAAATGAGCAGATGGTTTTCCGCCCGGGTGCAGGCCACATAAAGGAGGCGCTTCCGCTCCGCATCCTCCCGGGCCGCCTCCTCTTCCTCTCCGACGGCGTGAAAATAGTCGTGTTTTCCCCTCCTGCTCCCCCAGGCGCAGCTGAGTCCATGTTCGTCGGACCAGCGGAAAAGATCATCCCCTTCCCTTCGGGGACGTCCCACATTCCCCGAGTTGACCAGCGCCACCACCGGGAACTCCAGACCCTTGGCCCGGTGCACCGTCATGATCTTCACCCCCTGGGCATCGTCCCGCAGGACTTCCAGCTCCGGGATCCGTTCGTGGTTGCCCAGGTTGGGGCGCAGCCGGTCCAGGAAGGCGGCCAGCGTCTCCCCGGGGACCAGAAGGGCGAATTCCCGAAGATAATCGTAGAGTTCCAGAAAAGGGTGTAAGGCCGGGTCGCGGAGGAGAAAGAAACGGTAGCCCCCCCGGTGCCAGAGGTGAGACAGAAGGGCGGGAACGGTAACGGAATCGGCGGCTTCCCGGATCCATCGGTACAGCTCCTCTCCCCGCCGCAGCTTCTCCTCTTCCGCCGGAGGCGGGGTGAGGCCGTCTGTCCGGAAGGGGGGCAGGTTCAGAGGAAGAAGTTCCATCAGAAAGTCATCGGACAGCCCCACCAGAGGAGAGCGCAGAAACGTGGCGTAGGCCGTCCGGTCCCAGGGATGCACCGCCGTCTGCAGGGCCGCGTAGAAATCGTTCACCGGGGCCTCGAGGAACAGACTCCGGATTCCTGAGGTGGTGTAGGGGACTCCGAAAAGGCGGAACATCCTCTCGTAGCGCATCTGCCCGCTGGTGGAGCGCATCAGCACCGCGAAGTCCCCGTAGCCCGCCGGGCGGGAGGCCCCGGTTTTTCCGTCTCGCAGCATGAGGCTTTCATTCCGGACCCAGTGGCTGATGGCCCTGGCCAGATGGTAGGCCTCCGCCGAATCGTTGTCCAGGAGCCCCGGGGGCCGATCCGGACTGTAGGGTTTACAGAAGATGGAGATCGTCCCCTCCGACCGCCCCGCCCGTTCCGGATTTGGGCTCATGCCTTCGAAACGGGCCTCGTGGTCCGCGGCGGCGCCCTCCATGACCCGGGAGAAGAGGGTGTTGAAAAAATCGATCAGCCCGGGATCGCTCCGGTAGTTGTACCCCAGCCGGCGGCCGGAGCCGCCCTGGCGGGACAGCTCCTCCTCCAGGCTCTTGAAGACCCGGACATCCGCCCCCCGGAAACGGTAGATGCTCTGCTTTTCATCCCCCACAAAGAAGAGCTTCTCCGGCGCCAGGTCCGCAGGGTCGGGGATCCCGGGGGAACAGCGGTCGTCCCTCTCCGCCAGAAGATACAGCAGGTTTTTCTGCAGACTGTTGTTGTCCTGGAACTCGTCGATCATGATGTAGCGGAACCTCTTTTTGTAATGGCTCCGCAGGGCCGGGTCCTCCTCCAGGGAACGGACCGCCAGCTCGGCGCAGTCTCCGAAACTCAGGACGCCTGAACTGCGCTTCATCCGGTCCACCTGAACATGAAAATCCTCCAGAAGGAGGAAAAGATCCCGCGCCAGGGGCCGGTGGGCCCGGGTCTCCAGAAGGGTGGTCAGGGACCCCAGAGATTTCCGGGCGGTGTCCAGACAGTCCTTGTAGATCTGGACCTCCGGGTCCGTCACCGCGCCACCAGGCTTTTTAAGCCCGCCGATGACGGCAAGGACGGCTTCCAGTCGTTCCACCCCTCCCTCGGCATCCACCACCGGACCGGTAAAACCCGCCAGCGCCTCCTGGGCCGAACGGATGACGGCAGCACGGGCGGAGGCTTTCCCCGGGGAGGGAGAAAGCTGCAGGATCTTCGCCACCACGGCCTCCAGTGCCCGCGCCCCTTCCTCCAGGCTCCTCTGAAGGAAGGCATCCTGCCTCCTCCCCATGGCGGGAAAGTCCAGGGATCTCCCCACGGGAAGTTTGTTCACCGCCAGCTCGGTGAAGCCCCGGAGCACCGCCTCGAGACCCTGATTTTTCACCAGCCCCCTCAGGGAGGGGCGGTCCTGGTTTTCCAGAACAAAAGAGAGACTCAGCCGCGCCGCCCGCTCCCGCGCCCCGTCGTCATCCAGCTGGAAGGAGGGGGGAACCCCGTAGGAGGCGGCGGTTCCCCGGAGGATGGAGGCGGAGAAGGCGTCCAGGGTGGAAATTCGGGCGGAGCTGAAATCCTCCACCGCCTTCCGGACGAAATCGTTGTCTCCCCTGCTCCGCAGAAGATCGTAGATCCGACGGTGCATCTCCGCCGCCGCCTTCCGGGTGAAGGTGAGGGTCAGGATCCGATCCACCTCCGCCTTTCCCTCCGCCACCAGCCGGTAAAAACGCTCCGCCAGCACCCTGGTCTTGCCCGACCCCGCCCCGGCGGTGACCACTGTATTGCGATCCGCTCCGATGGCGGCGCTCTGATCCTTGTCCGGCTTGTTTCTGTCGTCCGCCATCACCGTGGTCCCCTCCTTTCGATGAGATATTTCCGGCGGCAGAGCCCCCGGAAGGCGCAGGGTTCGCAGTCCTCGGGGTAAAAACGGTAATCCCCCCCGCGGATCCGATCCGCCGCCGAAGCTCCCAGCCGCAGAAGCGTTTCCAGAACTTTCCTCATCTCCTCCGGTCCCAGATCTGCTTTGCCTGCCGCCGCGTAGGCCGCCCGGTAGCGCCCCTCCTTGACTGAATAGTACAG
The DNA here is from genome assembly GCA_029562045.1 of Spirochaetota bacterium. GTDB lineage: Bacteria > Spirochaetota > Spirochaetia > DTKZ01 > DTKZ01 > JAKQWJ01. The sequence goes on from JAKQWJ010000220.1 coordinate 8,399, forward strand.
CGCCCGGTCCACGGGAAACCCCGACTTTTCCAGGAGATAGACATAGGAGGGGATCTGCACCGAGGGGACATCCTTTTCTCCCCGCAGCTCCGGTCCCGTGGGAAGTCCGCCGGTCTTGTAGTCCACCACCTGGCATGCGGCGTCTCCGGGCACGCCCGAGACCCGGTCGAGACGCCCTGTGAGGACAGCCTCCGCCCCCTCCAGGTCGCAGGACAGGGAAAATTCGGTCTTCCGGGTCTCGTGGCCGTCGAACTCCTCCGCCTCCCGGTCCAGAAACCACCACAGATCCTCCGTCATCCGTTCCGCCCAGGCCCGGCGCAGCGGCGAAAGGGGCCAGGTCTCCTTTCCCGGAAGCCCATCCAGGGTCCCTTTCACGATGGCGGGGACCAGGGCCCGGTAGGCTTCCCGGTTTTCTCCCCGGAAGGGGCCGTCCCGACGGCTTATCTCCCGGGCCAGTTCCCGGAAGGCTTCGTGGTAGAGTATCCCCTCCATCCGGGGGTCGTCTCCGACGGCATCCAGCCGGGATTCCTCCAACCCCAGGCAACATTCCAGCAGGAAGCGGAAGGGGCAGTGGGCGAAAATCTGCAGACTCGAGGGGGACAGGCGGACCTTCCCGTCCCGGAAGACCCTCTCCGTCAGGAGTCCGGCGGCGGTTCGGGCGGGAAGGATCTCCCTGCCGGCATCCAGGCCCCGCTTCGCTCCGGAGGCCAGGGTGTAGCGCCGAAAGCCTTCCTTCTGGATGGGAAGAGGCCCGGCGGGGAAGGGGTTCTCTCCGTGTCCGGACCAGTAGGCCCTCTCCCGGAGGGAGGCATCGGCCCGGCGCTCCTCCTCCAGCCCCGGCGTCTTTCGGACCTTCTCCCGGGTGACGAAAAATCCCGCGGGAAGAGCCATGCCCCGGCGGGTTTCCCCGGCGAAGCTGAAAAAGACCCTGTCCCCCGAGGCGGTGTACAGGGAGAGGAGAAGATCCCCCACCTCGGCCGGGGAAAGGCCCAGGGCTTCTTTTTCATCCTCCCGGAGGAAGGCCAGGGACCGATCCCCGGTTTCGGTGGATTCATGCCCGGCGTTGATGATGAAATGGCGGGACGGGAAGATGCCCGCGGTGACCCGGTAGGGATAGATGTCCACCCCTCCCGCCTCCGGAGGAGATACATAGATCGTCTCGTCCAGAACCTCCGTCAAGGCCCCGAAGGGTTCGGCTACGGAGAATCCCGCCCTCTTTTCCAGTTCCGCCAGCTCCGCCAGGACCCTCAGAGCGTACTGGAAGACCCGCAGCGGTTCGGGTTTCCAGCCGTCGGGGTCGAAGAAGGCGGAGGCGAAGGCCTGGGTCCGCATCCGGATCTCCTCGAAATCCGGGGCGTTCAGGAGCCTTTGCAGGGACCGGACCAGTTCCCGGAGGAAGGTCCGGCTTTCCCGGTCCGCGGCCCGGAGCGCCTCCTCCCAGGGGTCCACCCGGCCCCCCGGGCCGGAGTAGGCGCCGTGACAGCTTCGGGCGATTCCCAGGAGAATCACCCGGCGGATCAGGTCCTCCTCCTTCCAGGGGAAGGCCCCGTTCAGGAGTAGAGCCTTCAGGGCCTCCACCGAGAACCCCGAGGAAACCACCCCCGCCGCCGCGGCGAAGAAAGCTCCCCCGGGAGATTCCGTGAGCTTCCGCCCCCCCCTGATTCTGATGGGAACACCCTGGAGCCCCGCCTGCTCCTCCAGATCCTCCCGGACCTCATCCAGACCCGGGACGCTGACCACGATCTCCTCCGGGGGGACCCCCGAATCCAGAAGAGCGGCCAGCCGGGTCATGAGTCCCCGGACCTCCTGGAAACCGTTTCCGTACTCCTCCAGAAAGGGGGTTTCCCCCTCCGGTGCGGGGACCGGGAGAACCTGGCGGGACCCTTCCAGGACGGGCCGATATTCGCCGAAGTCGTCCAGGACTTCGGGGAAAAAGAGGAAGGCCCTGCCGTCGAAGCGGGGGGGCGCCTTCTCCTGGAAAGCGGGTTCGTAGAGGTTCCCCGAAGCGAGAAACTCCCCGTACAGGCTTCGCAGCAGGCTCAGATCCCGGAGAAGATCCTCCTCCAGGGGGCGCCCGGTCTTCTCCGCCGCATCCAGGACCCTCCGGAGCTGGGGGAGGATCTGCCGGATGCTCCCGGAGAATGCCGGGGAGACCTCGGAAAAGCCGGGCCGGACCAGCCGGCGCAGGAAGGGGGCTTCCCGGTTCTTCCGGAGCAGCTCCCGGACGAAGAAGACCCGCAGCGCCGTATTTACCGGCCGCAGGTCCCCCGGGCCGGGGAAGACCCTCTCCTTGAAGGTGTCCCAGGAAATTATCCGATCCGTCCGGAAGGCGGACAGCCCCGTCAGGGCCAGTGCCCGACGCTGCCAGAACCGGGCCGCCACCTCCGACGGGAAGACGAACAGGACGGCCCCGTCCCGGGCGTTCCGGCTCAGAATCTCCTCTACCCTTCGCATTCCCCCCCCTTCATTCCGCGGGAATTATATCCCATGGCGGGGGCGGGAACAAGGAAAAGGGGCCGCTGCCCCGGACGCGGCATCTCCTTGACCCCGGGGGCGGGTCATGACTACATTATCATAATTACCACAAATGGAAAGGAAAAATATGCCGGGCAACCAGATCATCCCCGTGGAGCATACGCTGCCGAACAAACTGCTGATCATTCCCCTTCTGGGAAAGCCCATCTTCCCCGGGATCTTCACCCCCATGATGATGGCCTCCGGGGAGGACATCGCGGTGGTGGAGAAGAGCCTCGCCGGAGACTCCCTCATCGGGATGGTCCTGATGAAGCCCGAGGACGCGGACAAGCCCGCCGCGGCGGACCTGTACTCCGTGGGCACCGTGGCAAGGATCGTCAAGAAGATCAACCTCCCCGACGGGGGCATCAACATATTCGTCTCCACCCTGAAGCGTTTCAGGATCAAGAAGTTTCTGCAAGAATCCGCCCCCATCACCGCGGCGGTGGAGTACCTGGAGGACGAGGAGGAGACGGGAATCGACGTGAAGGCCCTGACCCGGGCCATCCTCAGCGAGATGAAACAGATTTCGGAGAACAACCCCCTCTTCTCCGAGGAGATGCGCCTGAACATGGTCAACATCGACCACCCCGGAAAGATCGCCGACTTCATCGCGTCGATCCTGAACGTGGACCGCCGGGAACAGCAGAAGATCCTGGAAACCGTCAATGTGCGCAAGCGGATGGAGCAGGTTCTCCTCTTCATCAAGAAGGAGCAGGAACTCCTGCGGATCCAGAAAAAGATCCAGAGCCAGATCAACGAGAAGATTGAGAAGAGCCAGCGGGAGTACTTCCTCAAGGAGCAGCTGAGGACCATCAAACAGGAACTGGGGATGCCCGTGGACGCGAAGAGCGGGGAGCACCAGAGATTCAAGGAGGCGGTGGAAAAGCTGGGGCTGGAGGGGGAGGTCCGGGAGCAGGTGGAGCAGGAGCTGGAGAAGTTCAGCCTCATGGACCCCAACGCCTCGGAGTTCATCGTCACCCGAAACTACCTGGACACCATCGTGTCCCTGCCCTGGCGGGACCCGGAGCCGGAAACCATCGACATGAAGAAGGCCAAGCGCGTACTGGACGCGGACCACTACGGCCTGGAGGACGTGAAGGAGCGCATTCTGGAATATCTGGCGGTGCGGAAGCTGAAGAAGGACACCAAGGGCTCCATCCTCTGTCTGGTGGGACCCCCGGGGGTGGGAAAGACCTCGGTGGGCAAGTCCATCGCCGGCGCCCTGGGGAAGAAATTTTTCCGCTTCTCCGTGGGGGGCATGCGGGATGAGGCGGAGATCAAGGGCCACCGCCGGACCTACGTGGGGGCCATGCCGGGCAAGATCATCCAGGGCCTCAAGATCGTCAAGACCAAGGACCCGGTTTTCATGATCGACGAGATCGACAAACTGGGCGTCTCCTTCCAGGGGGACCCCTCCTCGGCCCTGCTGGAGGTTCTGGACCCGGAGCAGAACGTGGCCTTCCGGGACCACTATCTGGACCTGCCCTTCGACATCGGCCACATCCTCTTCATCGCCACCGCCAACACCCTGGACACCATCCCCCGGCCCCTGCTGGACCGGATGGAGGTGATCCGGCTGTCGGGCTACATCGAGACGGAGAAGATCTCCATCGCCAAGAGGTACCTTCTGCCCAAGTCCCTGTCCGCGGCGGGGCTGGACAGATCCATGGTAAAATATTCAAACGGCGCGCTGACGGAGATCGCCCGGGGCTATTCCCGGGAGGCGGG
>JAKQWJ010000232.1 GCA_029562045.1 Spirochaetota bacterium
GATCTCGTTGAGCTGCAGCGGGGTCTTCCCGGGATTCACCGCCAGGCTGTACATCATCCGCAGTCCATAGCGGGAACGGGTGGAAAGCTTCATGTCGTCACTCCGCCACGTCGCAGAGAACGGCGCCGGTGATGTCCCGCAGACGGTCGAAGGTGATGGGGACTCCGGTGGCGTCGGTCCCGGCGGCCGGGTAGATGGTATCGTACACCGAAAGGCTCGTGTCGAGAAACACCGGGATTCCGTCGTTCAGCCCGAAGGGACATACCCCGCCGGGCCGGAAGCCGGTGGCGGCCAGGGTCTGTTCGGCGTCGGCCATGCTGGTCTTGACCCCCAGCAGGGCCTTCAGCTTCCCGTTGGACAGTTTCCTGTCCCCCGCCAGGACGATCATGCGGTAGACGCCGTCCTTGCCCAGAACCAGGATCGATTTGGCGATCTGCCCCACCGCGACCCCGATGCGTCGGGCGGCCATCTCCGCGGTGGGGGTGGAGCCGGGTTCGAACTCCAGGGCGGTGAGGCCGTTTTCCGCAAGTTCAGCGCGTACTTTATCCGGAATCATGAGCGGTACTATAGCAAAAATAGAGAAACTGTCAACAAGCGCGGGGCGACCCGGCGAAAAGTCCTCCCCCCCGGCATTGCGTCGGGTCCCGCCCATGGGGTAGACTGAGCCCTCCCGGCGGCGGAGTCCCCGGGAACGGCACTGAAAGGAGGATCGGGGATGGAAGCCGTTTTTTTCGTCCCCCTGCCGCCGTCCAGCACTCTGGAACAGCGGACCAGGGCGGTCAAAAAACTTCTGGACGCCTCGGAGTTCGATGCCATCGTCGCCCGGAAAGACAAAACGGCGGTGAAGACCCATGTGGGGGAGAAGCGGAACACCACCCATGTATCGCCCATCCTCGTCAAGGTCATCGTGGAAAGGCTGAAGCGCGGAGGGGCCCTGCCCTTTCTCACCGAAACCTCCACCCTGTACCGGGGACGGAGGTCCAACGCCGTGGACCATCTGAACCACGCCTACTCCCACGGCTTCGGGCCCGATGCGGTGGGGGCGCCCTTCATCATGGCGGACGGGCTGTCCGGGAACTCGGAGCAGGAGGTCCCCATTCCGGGGGTGATCTTCGACACCGTCCACATCGCCCGGGAGGCGGTCTTCGCCGATGCCCTGGTGGTGGTGTCCCACCCCACGGGGCACATGAGCGAAGGCATCGGGGCCTGCATCAAGAACCTGGGCATGGGGCTGGCGAGCCGGAAGGGCAAGCTGCGGATGCACTCCTCGGTGAAGCCCTCCATCAAGGCCGAAGCCTGCACCTTCTGCGGTCAATGCATCCGCTGGTGCCCTGAAGACGCCATCGTCCCGAGGGACGGCAGGGCCTTCATTGTCCAGGAGAGATGCATCGGCTGCGGCGAGTGTCTGGCGGTCTGCCGCTTCGACGCGGTGATGTACGACTGGAGAACCGAATCGGCGGAGCTGCAGCGCCGCACCGCGGAGCACGCCTTCGGCGCCGTCATCGGGAAGAAGGGGAAGCTCTACTGCCTCAACTTCCTCACCGACATGACCCGGGACTGCGACTGTCTCGCCCAGAAGCAGGAACCCCTTCTTCCCGACCTGGGGATCCTGGCCTCCCGGGACCCGGTGGCGGTGGATCAGGCGACCCTGGACCTCACCCGGGAGAGGTTCGGCCGGCATCTGGGGGAGGCCAGTTACCCGGAGCTGGATTCGGGGATTCAGATCGAGCACGGCGAGAGGATCGGGATGGGCAGCCGGAAGTACCGGCTGGTCCCGGTTTAGGGGGACCCATGGGAACGACCCGTCGGCAGATCGAGATCTTTCGCGGCGGCAGCACGACCTATTTCAATTCCAGTTTGTTCTTTCCCAAGAGGGTCCGGGAACGGGTCTTCACCCTCTACGCCTTCGTCCGGACCGCCGACGACTTCGTGGACTCCGTCCCCCAGCGGGGGGAGGAGTTCCTCCGGTTCCGCAGGGTCTACCGGAACGCCCTGGGAGGGATCCCGGCGGGGGACGGGATCATCGATCCCTTCCTGACGCTGGCGGCAGACTGCGGCTTCGAGCCGGCATGGACCGAAGCCTTCCTGGACTCCATGGAGGCGGACCTCACGGTGGGCGCCTATGACAGTCTGGAGGAAACCCTCCGCTACATCCACGGATCCGCGGAGGTGATCGGTTTCTTCATGGCCCGGATCCTGGACCTTCCCGGGGAGGCCCTGCCTCCGGCGGCCATGCTGGGGCGGGCGATGCAGTACATCAATTTCATCCGCGATGTGGGGGAGGACGCGGAACTGGGGCGGCGCTATCTTCCGCTCTTCGGAGCGGATCCCCGGATCGTCCGGGAAGACTACGCCCGGGCCCACCCCGGGGAGTTCGAAGCCTTCCTGGGCCGGCACCTGGATACCTACCGGGAATGGCAGAGGGAGGCGGTGGCGGGCTACCGGTTCATCCCCCGGCGCTGCCGGGCGCCCATCGCCACCGCAGGGGACATGTACTTCTGGACCGCCGACCGGATCGCCGAGCGGCCCCTGATCGTTTTCGACGGAAAGGTGAAGCCCCGCCGGAGCCGGATCTTTTTCCGGGCCCTGCGGCATTTAGCGGCCGGGAGCCCGGCATGAACCGGGGAGTTCTCCGGACGCCGCGCCGCGTTCCGTCGGGAAGCCCGGGGTGAAGCGGGGCGGACCCCGGGGGACCGGGGCAGCCAGGGGCGGCCTGTCCGGCGCCTCCGCAGGCCGGGGGAGAGCCGGCGGCATCGGCGATGCATGGGAGACCGCCGGGGAGCTGCGGCGGTGGGGCGGGCCGGGATGACCGCCGCCGGGGCCGGAAAGGTGCGCCGCCTTTTTATCGCCCTTCCCCTGCCGGAGGAGGTCCGCCGGCGGCTCGCCGGGGAGGCGCGCACCCTGCCGGAGCGGTTTTTCCGGCCGCTGAAAGAAGAAAACCTTCACCTGACACTGGCATTTCTCGGCGACACGCCCGACCCGGCCCGGGAGACGGTGGAGGAGGTCATGGGGGAGACCGCCGCAGCCTTCGCGGAGCGGTTCCCGGACCCCGTGACGGCGGAGATCGGCGGGCCCGGCGCCTTTCCCCACCCGGGCTCACCCCGGGTGGTCTGGATGGGCCTGGCCCGGGGGGCCGGGGAGGCGGGGGTCCTGGCGGAGGCCCTGGGAAAGGGGCTGCGCCGCGCAGGACTCAGGTTCGACGGCAAACCCTTCGCCGCCCACATCACCATAGCCTACGCCCGGCGGGACCTGCCCCCGGGGGGCATGACGGAGGCCGGAGAGGTCTTTCTGGATTTTCTGCGCCGCCGGGGCGCGGTGACGCGGCACGCCGGGGCTGGCGGGGAGGGCGGCCGCCGCGAGGCCCGCGGGGCGGGAGGCGGCGGGGTCGGGAGGGGCAGGTCCATGGACGGGACGGGCGGGACCGAAAAGACGGGCGGCGCGGTGACGGGGCACGTCGGGGCCGGCGGGATGACCTTTCCTCTGGGAGAGATGGTCCTCATGGAGAGTGAGCTCCGGCCCGGCGGCTCGGTTTTCACGCCTCTGCTGCGGGCGCCGCTGGTAAGGATGAACCCGAGTATCCGCGGCGACGGGGATCAGTCCTTCAGATAGCCCGCCTCGTCCAGGATTTCGGCGGTCCACCGGGCGGTATTGCCCACCACGCTGGTGCACTTGTCGGTGTGAGCCCCCGCTTCGTCGAACTTCCGCAGTTCGTCCGGGTCCTTGATGTAAAAAGGGCGGCCCATTATTTTGGTGTGGATCCGGGCGCAGGTCACCGTCCCGTAGGTGTGGATGAACTTCTCGTGAAGCCGGCTGGTGAGGGCGAAGGTCTTCAGGCGGATCCCCTGGGGATCGGCGAAGTTGTCCCGCTCCCGGCCGACGAAGTAGGCGATGATCATGGCCCCCCCGGCGTAGGCGCCGCAGTTGCCGTCGGTTTCCCGGCTGACCCCTCCGGCGAAACCCGTGGCGGATTTGAAGATCATGTCCGTGTCCCTGTTGCGGATGCCCAGGCCGTCCTGCAGCGCCGCGATGGTGCACTGGGCGCAGCCCCGGTAATCCCGCTCGTAATCGAAGCCCAGCTGGTAGATTTTATCGAAGAGGTCCTGTTTTTCCCTGCCGGTCATGGAAAACTCCTTTTGCGTCGAGATATCGGTAGAGGATACCACGTTGCGGAGGTTCCGTCACCGGGGCCGGGAAGGGCTCCCCCGGCGGGCGGCCCGGGCGGGAACCTTCCGACGCGTCGGGAGGGGCCTTTCACTCCCCGCCCCGTGGGGCCCCTCGGGGCCGCCGAGCGCGGAGGCCCGGGAACGCGGCGAAGGGCGCCGGCCATGGAGCCGGGCGATTGTCCGAAACCATGCCCCCTGCCCGGGCTTTCTTGACGAGGGAGGTCCCATTTCCTATTATCCTATACGGCGGAGGTTCATGAAGGACGAGAGCAGGCTGCTGAAGAAGGTGCGGGAGGCTCTGGAGAAAATGGGGCTCTTCGCCCTGTTCCTGGGGGAGGTGGCGAAGTGGACATTCCGAAAACCTTTCCGGGCCCGTCTGGTGACGGAGCAGCTGGAGACGATCGGTGTCATGTCCGTGCCCATCATCCTGCTCTCCAGCCTGTCCATCGGCATGATTTTTTCCCTCCAGCTGGGCAACTTCCTGTCCATGTTCCGGGCGGAGATCCTGACCGGGGCGGCGGTGGCCAAAACCATGTCCCGGGAACTGGCGCCGGTGGTGACCACCCTGATGCTGATCGCCAAGAACGGGTCGGCCATGACCGCCGAACTGGGCACCATGCGGTCCACGGAGCAGCTGGACGCCATGGAAACCATGTCGGTGAACCCCATCCAGTACCTGGTGGTTCCCCGGGTGATCGCCTCGGTGATCGTGTTTCCGGTCCTGACGGGGATCGCCAACATCGTGGGCGTCCTGGGGAGCTATTTCATCACCGTGATGGTCAGGGGAGTGGATGCGGCGGGCTTCCTGGACCAGCTCTACTCCTACACCCGGCCCCGGGACATAAGCTCCGGGCTGATCAAAGCGGCGGTGATGGGGCTCCTGGTGAGCCTGATCTGCAGTTTCTACGGTTATCATGCCCGGGGAGGCTCCCGGGGAGTGGGGGACGCCGCCACCCGGGCGGTGGTCACCTCGTCGGTGGGGATTCTCATTGCGGACTACATCATGGCGGACATCATGATCAAGGTCCTGTTTCGTTGAGGATGATGTCGTGGATGCCATCGTGTCGGTGCGGAATCTGACCAAATCCTTCGGCCCTGTCCGGGTCCTCCAGGGCCTGGACATGGATTTTCCCCGGGGAAAGATCACCTCCATCATCGGGCAGAGCGGAACGGGGAAAAGCGTTCTTTTCAAGAACATCATCGGCATCATGACCCCCGACGAAGGGTCCATCCTGGTGGACGGGGAGGACATCGCCGGGCTCCCGGAGGGGGAGAAACGCCGGGTCCGCCGGAAGTTCGGCTACGCCTTTCAGGACGCGGCGCTCTTCGATTCCATGACGGTGGGGGAGAACATCGCCTTTCCCCTCCGGGAGGTCCTGGGCATGAAGGACCGGAAGGCCATGCAGCGGATCGTCCGGGAGAAGCTGGAATGGATCGATCTTCCGGGGATCGAAGGCAAGTTTCCGTCGGAACTGTCCGGGGGGATGCGGAAGCGGGTGGGGGTGGCCCGGACTCTGGCGGTGGAGCCGGACATCCTGCTCTTCGACGAGCCCACCACGGGGCTGGACCCGGTGCTCAGCGAGAGCATCAACGCCCTGATCAGGAGGGTCAACGAGGAGTTCGGCATCACCTGCATCGTCATCAGCCACGACATCATCGGGACCTTCCACATAGCCCACCGGATCGGGTTCCTGGCGGACGGGGCGATCCAGGCGGCGGGGGACCCCGGAGAGGTGGCCCGGGCGGAGCACCCGATACTGCGGAAATTTTTGCAGAATTCCTTCACCGACCTGCGCCTGGACTGTGAAGACGAAGAGGAGGAGTGATGTCCCGACTGGTAAAAATCGGCCTGTTTTTCCTCCTCACCACGGCGGGGACGGTGGTTTACATGATGCGCACCGCCGACCGGGTCGAGGCCAGGTCCACCTACACGATGGAGGTCATGATGGACGACGCCAGCGGAATCCTGATGGACACCAACATCCGTCTGGCGGGGGTCAATGTGGGAAAGGTCCGGGGCATCGAGCTGGTGGGGGGGAAGGCGAAGCTGACCCTGGAGCTTTCCACCGCGGTGAAGCTCTACGAGGACGCCCGGGTGGTCAAATCCATGGAGTCCATGCTCGGGGTCTCCGCCCTGTCGATCCATCCCGGGGTGAGGGAGGAGAGCCCTCTGAGGGCCGGGGGAATGATCCGGAATTCGGAGAGCAGCAACCTGATGGACCGGACCTTCTCGGGCGCATCCGACGCGGCCGTGGAGGCCGCCCTTCTGATGCGGGAGCTGCGGAAATTCCTGTCCGAGG
>JAKQWJ010000242.1 GCA_029562045.1 Spirochaetota bacterium
GGGGACTCATCCGGGGGTTCCTGGGGGAGTTCTTTTCCATCGGTTCGGTGGTGGCGGGTCTGGGGGTGGCGGTCTTCTTTTCCTCCCTCCTGGCAGGCCCGGTGGAGCGGGCCCTGGGCGTGGCCGGCTGGGGCCAGATCATCTCCTTTCTGGCCCTCTTCCTGGTGACCTATCTGGTGATGAAGCTTCTGGAGAAGGTCCTCAGAAGGGGCATGGAAGGGGTGAGCCTGCAGAACCTGGACAAGGCTCTGGGGTTTTTCCTGGGTCTGGCCGAGGGGGTGGTGGCGGCGGGCCTTCTGGTCCTGGTCCTCCGGGCCCAGCCCCTCTTCGATTTTTCCGCCGTCCTGCAGGGGAGTCTCTTCGCCCGGCTCATCTCCCCCCTGGTCTCCATGGGGGCCCGGACCTTCAAGGTCAGGCTCAAGTAGACCGGGATGTTCGAGAACATCATCCGGCAGGATGAGGTCACCGGCCTTCTGCGGGAGGAGCTGCGGGAGGGGCGCCTTCCGGCGGCGCTTCTTTTTTCCGGGCCCGAATACTCGGGCAAGCTCTCCACGGCCCTGGAGCTGGCCCGGGCCCTGTGCTGCGAGAACCCCGAAGCCCCCTGGGGCTGCGGCTGCCGCTCCTGCGAGTCCCACCGCCTCCTGGAGTACCCCCACCTGCTGATGCTGGGGGGGAGGTATTTCCACCGGGAGATCGCCGCCTGCGCCGACACCCTGCGCCGGACCGGCAGCCCCTCCTCCCGCTTTCTCCTCATCCGGGGGGTGCGGAAGCTCCTCCGGCGCTACGACCCCATCCTCTGGGAGGGGGAGGAGGCGAAGGTCCAGGGCGCCGCCGCCCCGATGCAGGCGGCGGAGGAGGCCCTGGCGGAGCTGGCGCCCCCGGCGGAGCTTCCGCCGGCGGACAGGCTTGTCCGGCTCTCCGAGACCCTTCTGCAGTCGGCGGCCAGGATCCTGGACGCCCGGCAGCCGGACCCCGTCCCCATCGCGCAGGTCCGGCGGGTGTCCGCCTGGGCCCGGATGGGGGCGGCGGGGGCCCGGAAGATCGTCATCATCGAGAACGCCGACCGGATGCTGGATTCCGCCCGGAACGCCCTCCTGAAGATCCTGGAAGAGCCGCCGGCCCGCCTGACCTTCATCCTCCTCACCAGCCGCCGGGGGGCCATGATCCCCACCATCCTGTCCCGCCTCAGGGCCTACTCCTTCCGCCCCCGGGACGGGGAGGCCGGGAGGGAGGTCCTGGAGCGGATTTTCCGGGAGGACTCCGGCAGGTTCGCCACGCTGGACGATTTTTTCCGCAGCTACCAGGAGGTGGACCCCCAGGTTCTGCGGGACGCGGTGGGGGCCTTTCTGCGGGAGGCCCTGGGCGCCCCCGCCGGCCCCCGGGGCCCCGCGCGAGGCAGCTCCCGGGACTTCTCCCGGGTCCGGCCCGGGGACGACGCCCTCTTCAAGGACCGGGCGAAGTTCCGCCTCTTTCTGCGGGAGCTTCTGGAAGCGCTCCGCCCGGGAAACCCCGGAGGGCCCGCCCTGCCGGAACTGCAGGATCTGTCCCGGCTGGAGGACTGGGCCGCCCTGGCGCGGAGGACCGCGGACTCCCTGGAGGCCCTGAACATCGGGCCGGAAATTCTTGCCCAGCGCCTCTTCGCGCTGTTCGGGAGGGCCTGATGGGCCCCCTCATCCGCCGGCGTCCGGACGGGGGCGGCGCGCCGCCCCGCCGGAACTGCCCCGGGAGGCCCTGATGCGTCTTTTCATCCGCCGGGCCCTGGAGAAGCTGGACAAGCTGGACAGCCGGCAGATCCACCGGCTCATCGTCGACCTGGCCACCGAGAACGAGCGCATGGAGGCCGTCTTGCAGTCCATGACCGACGGGATCATGGTGACCGACGGGGAGAACCGGATAACCCTCTACAACAAGGCCGCGGAGCGGTACATGCCCTTCTCCCACGACGGAGACCCCTACGAGAAGAAGGTCTGGACCGTCATCGCCGACCGGGAGATCGCCGACTTCGTCCGGACCACCCTGGAAAGCCAGGAGACCGCCACGGACAGGGAGTTCACCCTCTCCGCCGGCGGGGAGATGCGGGTCCTCTCCTGCTCGGTGATGCCCCTGGTCCGGGGAGGCTCCATCCAGGGAAACCTCTTCCACATCGAGGAGGTCACCGAAAAGCGCGCCAAGGAGGCCCGGCTCCGGAGGGCCGAGAGCCTGGCCTCCCTGACCACCCTGGCCGCGGGGGTGGCCCACGAGATCAAGAACCCCCTGGGCTCCATGGGCATCCACATCCAGCTGATTAAAAAGGGAATGGCCGGGAAGAGCCTGGTGGAGGCCGGGAGCGTCCTGAAGCACCTGGACATCATCACCGAGGAGGTGGAGAGGCTCAACAAGATCGTGGTGGATTTCCTCTTCGCCGTCCGGCCCATGGACATGGAGCTCAGGTCGGCGGACCTGAACGCGGTGGTGCGGGATTTCCTGGACTTCGTCCGGGTGGAGCTCGAGGAGGCGGGGATCGGGATCCGGGAGGAGCTGGAGGAGGACCTCCCCGCCCTGAATCTGGACGAGAAGTTCGTGAAGCAGGCGGCCCTGAACCTGGTCAAGAACGCCATCTCCGCCATGCCGGGAGGGGGGACGCTGACGGTGTCCACCTTCCGGAGAGGTGATGCGGTGAAGCTCTCGGTGGCCGACACCGGGGTGGGCATCCCCCGGCAGATCCTGGACAAGATTTTCGAGCCCTACTTCACCACCCGGGACTTCGGGTCCGGCCTGGGGCTGACCATCGTGTACAAGATCGTCAAGGAGCACCGGGGGGACATCGCCGTGGATTCCCGGGAGGGTAAGGGAACCACGGTGACCATCAGCTTCCCGGTCCCCCAGAAGGACCGGCAGCTCCTCAGCTACGAGGGGAAGAACCCATGAAGTTTCACGTTCTCATCGCGGAAGACGAAAAGAACATCCGGGAAGGCCTGGGCCAGGCCATGGAGATGGACGGCTACGAGACCTTCCTCGCCGCCGACGGGCTGGAAGCCCTGAAGCTCTTCGAGGAGGAGGTGATCGACCTGGTGATCACCGACCTGAAAATGCCGCGGCTTTCCGGGGAGGAGCTGCTGCGCCGCATCGTGGCGGACCACCCCACCGTGCCGGTGATCATGCTCACCGGTCACGGCACCATCGAGACCGCCGTCAAGGCCATGCGGGACGGGGCCTTCGACTTTCTGACCAAGCCGCTGAACCTGGACCGGCTCTCCATGCTGGTCAAGCGGGCCCTCTCCACCCGGGAGCTGGTGCTGCAGCATCGGGCCATGCAGGAGGAGCTGGAAAAACGCCGGGGCTTCGACCGCATCATCGGAAACAGCCCCCAGATGCGGCGGATATTCGAGGTGGTGCGCCAGGTGGCGGCCACCAAGGCCTCGGTGCTCATCACCGGGGACAGCGGCACCGGCAAGGAGCTCATCGCCGACGCCATCCACAACCTGTCCAACCGGAAGGACAAGGCCTTCATCAAGGTGCACTGCGCCGCCCTGACCGAGACCCTTCTGGAGAGCGAGCTCTTCGGCCACGAGAAGGGCTCCTTCACCGGGGCCCTGTCCCGCAAGCGGGGGAGGTTCGAGCTGGCCCACCTGGGGACCATCTTCCTGGACGAGATCGGGGAGATCAACCCCGGCGTGCAGGTGAAGATCCTCCGGGTTCTGCAGGAGAAGAAGTTCGAACGGGTGGGCGGGGAGGAGACCGTGGAGGTGGACGTGCGGATCATCTCCGCCACCAACCGTGACCTGAAAAAGGAGATCGCCGAGGGAAGGTTCCGGGAGGACCTCTTCTACCGCCTCAATGTGGTGAACATCCACATGCCCCCCCTGCGG
>JAKQWJ010000258.1 GCA_029562045.1 Spirochaetota bacterium
TCCCGCAGCAGCATCCCGCACAGGGCGTAAGACACGGGCCAGTAATACAGATGATAGGCCCCCAGAAGCTGCGGGTCGGAGAAGTAGCCCGCGCCGGCAAGACTCCGGAGCCGGGTGAGACCCCGGGACAGGTCCCGGACCCGGGCCGCGACGGAACGCAATTCCCCGTCGGTGAGGCCCCGATCCGGCTGCGCCCCGGGGCTCCCCAGACCGTGCTCCCGCCAGACCCGGGTCAGGAGGGGAATTCTGTCGCGCAAAGAGCGGCCTGTCCTTTCCATCCCCGGGGAATATAGCGGAAAAACGCCGGTTTCGCCATAGATTTCCCCGATAATCCTTGAAGTGTTACAGCCGGAGTGTTATTCTTAATATGAAACGTCATCTCGGAGGTATTTGATGAAACGGTACAGTATGTATGCGCTGGGGATTGTCCTGGCCGCGCTGTTCGTTGCTTCCTGCGCGTCCGCCCCACCGGCGCCGGAACCGGAACCGGACAAGGTCGCCGCCCCGGTGGCGCCCGCCGTTCCGGCCCCCGACGCCGAATTGAAAAACGCGGAATCCCTGAAAGGAACCATCGATAAGTACGATCTGTCTTTCGCCAAACCCGAAGAATACCGGAAAGCCAACGGGGAACTGGAAGAGGGCAGAGGCCTTATCGGCAAGGATAACGGGGCGGCCAAAAAGCTGCTGGACAGCGCGGCGGCCCGTTATCAGGTCGTCATGGATGCGGGCATTTCCGAAGGGGCCAAGGCCCGGATAACGGAGATGGAAACAACGAAAAAACAGGCACTGGGGATGAAGGCCGACAAGGCCGCCGCCGCCGATTATTCCCTCGGAGTGAGGAAACAGGCCGAAACCGACAAGCTCTACGCCGACAAGAAGTATCTCGAGGCCTGGGAGGCGTCGGAAGAAGCCATCGGAGCCTACAACAGAAGCTTTGAGACGGCGAAAAGCAAGCGCGCCGCGGCGGAAACCGCCATTCGGAGCGCGGAAACCGACAAGTCCTCCACCAGCGACAAACTCACGGAGGTCAACAAGGAAATAGGAGGCGCACAATGAAAAAGATCGTAATCTTCCTTGTCCTGGCGGCCCTCCTGACCTCCGCCTCCGGTCTTTTCGCCCAGAACCTCATGGACAACGCCGATTACCGGAAGGGGATGGAGTATCAGAACCTGTCGAAGCAGGCCTTCGACGAAGGGGACTACGACAAGTCCATAGAGTATTCAAAGCTTGCCACGGATCATTTCCGGAAAGCCCGGGAGTATGCGGAGATGATGCGCCAGCGTTACATCGCCCACAATCTGAAAAACCGGGCGGCGGACAGGATGAAGTACGCGGACTACATCAACGCCGAAAAGAACTTTCCCCTGGAATACACCGGCGCGAAGGCGGCGTACACCGCGGCGGAAAAAGCCTTCTCCAACGAAGAGTACGTCGTCAGCGGCGAAGGGTACCGCAAGGTCATCGATCTGCTGAAGGACATCAAGCCGGTCACGCCGATTCCGGCGGAAGAGCTGGCCAAGGCGGATTCCCTGCGGGAAACCATCGCCAAGTACGATCTGGGTCCCGCCCGGCCCGCGGAAAAGGCCAGGGCCGACGCGGCCTATGACGGCGGAAAGGCTCTCGTGGACAAGGACAACGTCCGGGCCAAGACCCTGCTGACCGAGGCGATCAAGAATTACGAACTCGTCATCGACGGGGCCGTGGGAGACATGGCGGCGAAGCAGCAGGCGGGGATGGAAGCCGCCCGCAAACGGGCCGACGGGGTAAACGCCGGAATCCTCGCCCCGGAGGAGTATGGGGACGGGCAGAAAAACCAGAACTTCGCGGAGATGCAGTTCCGCTCCAAAGCGTACGAAGACGCGTGGCAGAGCTCGGAGAAATCCATCGCCGCGTTCAACCGCGCCTACGACCGGGCCAAGGGAGAGAAACTGCTTCCGGAATACTACACGGTCCGCCTCATCCCGGAGCGTCGGGATTGTTTCTGGCGCATCGCCGGATATGATTTCGTCTACAACGATCCCTGGAAATGGCGGGTCCTGTACGAGGCGAACAAGCATCTCCTCGCCGACCCGAAAAACCCGGGCATCATCGAGCCGGGGATGAGGTTCCGGATCCCCAGCCTCGCGGGGGAGAAACGCGCCGGAGACTGGCAGCCGAAGAAGTGATCCCGCAGCCCCGCTGCGGAGACAGGGCGGAACGCGCCATGGCGCGCAAGGCGGCGAGTCGCGGACTCGCCGCCTTTTTTTTTTACAACTGATTCCCGATGGAAAAGTAGATGATGGCTCCCCGGCTGTCCTTGACCCCCAGGTCCAGAAGGATGGCCCCGATGGGGGAGTCGATTCCGATTCCCAGGCTGCCGCCGTAGCGCAGACCCGGGGGCGTGCGGATCAGGTCCTCCAGGGGCTCATCCCAGGCATTTCCCGCGGCGGCCCGGGCGCTCACATGGAGCCTGTCCCGGGGCAGGCCCCGAAGGCCGGGAACCTGAAACCGGTAGTGCAGCCCGAAAATGGCGCTCTGGTTTCCCGCGAGGGCCCCGGGAGGAAAGCCGGGAAACCGGCTCCTTCCCCCCAGATACCATCTGTTCCAGTCGAAGGCGGCGGTATCGAAGAAGGTTCCCCCGAACAGGGCGATTTCCAGGACATGCCGGGTCCCCAGGGGCATGAAAAAACGAAAATCCGCCGAAAACTGGTGAAAGTCGTGATCTCCCCCCAGCGCCGCGGCGGCCCGGAGGTAGTCCACCTTGCCGAAGGTCCCGGATCGGGGGAAGGGGAAGCGGTCCAGGGTATCCCTCCGGGCCCCGAAAAGAAGGTAGGCCAGTCTTCCTTCGAAGGAGTCGAAGCCTTCCCCGAAGAGGGGGGCGGAGCGGACACCCTCCAGACGGTAGCCCCCGTACACCTGGCCGAAGCGGCTCAGGAAGGTCCCGAGGCGGATCTGGCCGTGCACCCGGAAGGTTTTCAGATCGTCGTTCAGGCTCTCACCGGTGTACATGAGCCGTTCGGAGTTGCTGATGTGGAAGGAGGGGGAGATGAAGAGGGGGCCCCACAGGGGCTGAATCAGTTCGCTGGACACCTCGGACCCGGAAATGTGGGAAAGGTCCGTGGACCACAGGGAACCGGGGCCGGTCAGGTCCCGGATGGTGAGGTTCAGTTTGAGGGTGAACCGATCGTTCAAGGGGTCCTCCAGGACGGAGGGAACCCGGGCGAAGGAATCGTAGGAAAACCCCAGCCGCAGCAGATTGTTCACGTCCTTCCGGGGCCGGAGGCGGATGAGGAGTTTTTTGCCGTCCCCGGTGTTTCCGGGGGCCAGTTCGTATCGCAGGGTCTCGTAGCGGCCGGTTGTGTATATTCCCGTAACCAGATCGTGGATGGCCGCGAGCCCGATGGGCCGGCCCAGCAGGGTGGAGAGCCGGTTTCTGACGCTGAGTTCGTCGTCCTGTTTGGCGCCGAGGATCTCCACCGTCTCCACCAGGATCTCCTCCGGTGAAGCCTCCGCCGTGGCGTCTCCGGCGGGCGGACGGCCCTCCCAGGCCAGTTCCGCGAGGCGGCGGAGTTCCGGAAGGAGGGCCCTGGCGGCCTCCTCGCCCCGCCGGATGATCTCCCGATGCTCCGCGAAGGCCGCGGGGGAGTGGTCCCGGATGTCCGGCTTCACCACCAGGTCCGCCAGTTCCCGTTGCGGGCGCTGGCTCTGATCGATCATGATGGTCAGCACCTGATCCAGGACCTCGTCGGGCCGCTCCATATTCTTCGGGATGGAGGACAGACTGTTGAGGTCCACGGCGATGACGATGTCCGCCCCCATGTCCTTCACCGCCTGCACCGGGAGATTGGCGGAAACCCCGCCGTCCACCAGCAGCCTGCCTCCCAGTTCCAGGGGGGTGAAAAGTCCCGGAACCCCCATGGATGCCCGCATCGCCGCCGCCAGGGACCCTTCCCCCAGAATCACCGTTTCGCCGGTCTGGAGGTCAGTGGCCACAGCCCGATAGGGTATGGGCAGGAGGTCGAAGTCGATGTTCTCCGCATAACGCAGGGTAAGGAGATACAGGAGATGGAGCGCCTTCTGTCCGCTGGTGAGCCCCGGGGAGACGACGGGTCCCCGGCGGTTGAAGCCCAATTGGAAAAAATAGGAGACCGACGCGGCCTTCTCCTGAAAGGAAAGGGACTGACGCGGAGGGCTGTCGGAAAAGACCCCATCCCAGTCGATGTCCCGGATCGTTTTTTCCAGATCTGCGGCCCTGTAGCCCACTGCGCGGAGCCCCCCCACGATGCTCCCCATGCTGGTGCCGGCGATGAAATCGATGGGCATGCCGATCTCTTCCAGAACTTTCAGAACCCCCACGTGGGCAAAGCCCCGGGCCCCCCCGCCGGACAGGGCGAGACCCACTTTCCGGTACGGGGTCGGGGAGGCTGCGGAGCCGATGGAGACCGGAGGGGCTTTGGGGTGTCCCGCTTCCATGGAAGCTTCCGCCGGGGGCTCGGGAAAAACCCCCGGGACGGAAAACCCGGACTGGCCGGGGAGGGAATGGGGGGGCAGGATCCACAGGAGCAGGGAGAGAAGGGGGACGAAGGACGGGGCCCGATGAAACCCGCGGGTCGGGGCCGCGCTGCCCGGTGGCCGCGTCTCCCCTCTCGGGGTTGGCGGGGGTCTTGTGCCGGAATCGGAAACCCGCATGATTCCTTCTTTTCCCCGGGTCCGGATCCGGACCCGGGTTCGCGTGCTGTCCCGGGACAGGCCCGGGTATGTCCCGGGGTTACCCGGGGTTATCCCGGACCTGCGCCGGGATAGGCTCAGGCTGTCTCGAAAGCGCCCGGACCTGCCCCGGGACAGGCCCGGGTATGTCCCGCCTAAAACCGCAGGTCCAGCATTGCCGGAGCCGCCGGAGCGGGGGAGAAGTCCGGACTCCGGCGCATGTGCCGGTTTTCCCGGAGGAGGCGGAGAACCTCCTCCCGTCCCTCCTGCAGGCGGTCCCGGGCCCTGCGGGAGGACAGGGAGGCCCGGGCGGCGGCGGCGCGGATCCGGTCTCCCGGCGGCGAAGGCCGGCCAGGCGAAGCCGCGGACCGCGGCCTCAGCGCTTCCGGCTGCCCGGAAATGGCGGCTTCCCCCTCCCGGGCACGATAGCAGCGGGCAAGAGCGGCGATCCCCGCGGCCGCTTCCTCCTCCATGGCGGCGTAGCTCCGCAGCTTCTCCTCGTCCCCGGCGAGGGCCGCCTCGCCCAAGAGGTCCGTCACCCGGGCGTACAGCAGGAGCCGCTCCTCCAGGGATGCGGCGAGGTTCGAAAAGGTCATGGTCAGCCCGCGATATCCACTCCGGAATTCGCCGGCGCCCCCTCCACCTGCGTGTGGGCGATCTGAACCCAGGCATCCCGGAGCTGGGTCAGGAAGGTCCTGATGTGCCGGATGGGCTCGGGGTCCTTCCGGACATTGCCTTCCATGAGCTGCCGATTGAAGAACATGTAGAGATTGAAGAGGTTTTTCGCGATCTCCCCTCCCCGCTCGAAGTCGAGGGAAACGGTGAGTTCGGTGATGATGTCCTGAGCCTTGGCGATGCTGTTGTGGATGGAATCCAGTTGTCTGGACTGTCCCTCCAGCTGGGCGAGGCAGGTGTCGATCTGTTTCAGTGCCTCATCGTAGAGCATCACGATGAGCTTCCCCTGGCCCGCGGTACGCACCTTCGTTTCCTTGTAGGCATTCAAGGGATTCGTGTATGACGTCAAGGCTCTATCCTCCCTACCAAATATATCAAAATACGCAATTGTTTACCATGCCCTGCCGCCCTATTTCGCGTTGTCTTTCAGCGTCGAAACGGGAACGATCCTGTAACCCTGGGAGAGAAGCTGATTGATCAGGAGGTCCAATTTCCGGAACAGGTGATCTCCGGGACCGGTATCCTCCGGGGCGCCGATTCGAAAGGAGATGATGGACCCGGGTTTTTTCTTCGCCATGATCCTCTCCACCAGATCTGCGGCTGTCCGCTGGAGACGGGAGGTTTCGGGGGACCTTTCCGCCGCAGCCCAGTCCAGGCTGTCCACATCCCTGCCGATATGGCTGTAGCCCACCTGCGCCGCGGCCCGGAGCATGTCGCTCTGCACGGCGTAGTAGGGGGCATGCCAGAGCAGGGAAAGCTCCTTTCCGGTGGCGGCATGGTACTCGTCCTCGTTTCGGGCAAGGCCTCTCTGTATGAAATCCGGAGTCACCCCGAATCGGGGGTCGGTCATGTTGAAATGAGTGTAGAAAAGGGATGCCGTTTCGTGGCCGGAGGCGGCGAGATCCCGGGCTGCCTCCGGGTCGGTGCGGATGAAATCCCCTCCCACGAAGAAGGTGGCCCGGATGTTGTAGTCCGCCAGGACCGACAGAACCACATCGAGCCCCTCGGCGGAACCCGCCAGATCGAAGGTCAGGGCTATCTCCCGTCCCCGGGTCCGGGATCCATGGGTGAAGTTTTCGAAATCCACCGTGTCATCCGCGGCGGGAAGGGGGGAGTAGGCCGCGGCGGG
>JAKQWJ010000287.1 GCA_029562045.1 Spirochaetota bacterium
CAGCCGGGGCGGGAGGGCTACGACCTGCGTCTGAAGAGTCTCCTGACCTACAACTCCCGGGACCCGGGCGCCCTGCTCCGAAAAGGCGGCACCGTGGTGGATCTGAAGGGCCTCCTGGCCCCGAACCTCCGGCGGGGGGAGGGCACCCTGGGGTTTTCCCGGCTGGAGACAAACCTCTTCGACCTGGAAAGACAGACTTTCCAGATATCCCTGGGCGATGACGGGGTGGCGGTCCGGAAAATCCAGGACCGGGCGCCCCTGGACCTGACGGTTTTTTACGATTTTTCCTCGGGAAGCCTTCGGGGGGAAGCGCTGTCGGAAAAGTTACGCCCCTCCAGTCTGCTGACGATGAAGGAGAAGGGCGCCGTCCTGAACCAGTGGCTCGGGGCGGAGACCACGATTCGCGGAAACGCGGTATTCAATGTCCGGGAATCGTCCCTGGCCTTCGCCGCCGATTTCGATGTTCTTCTCTCCGGCCCGGCGACGGTTCGGAGGACCCGGCTGGCGGGAAAGGCTTCGGGAAACGAGTCCGGGGTTGCGTTCTCCCCCGTGGTGGTCACGAATCCCCGGGGCCGGGCCGTTTTTTCCGGAGATCTGCGGTTTCGGGACCTTCTGCCCCGGGGGGAACTGGTTCTGTCGGAGGTTTCGCTGGGGGGAGCCGGATTCCTTCGGGGCCGTTTCCGCCTGGATCGGGGGCGGGATCTTCTCACCGCCCGGGCGGAGGAACTCGCCCTGGGAGGGGCGGTTTTTCACGATTTCCGGGGCGCCCTCCGGATTTTTCCCGACGGTCTGGACATCGAGGCCCGCCTCTCCTTCGATGCCGCCGCCCCGGGAGTCCCGGGGCCGGAAGTCTCCGGAGAGACCCGGGAAACTCAGGAAACCCCGGGCGTTCCGGGCGAGGCGGACGCTTCCAGCGCTGCGGGAACTCCGGGTGCCTCGGTTTTTCTGGATCTGCCCTCCCGGCCGGGGAAGGATTCCCGGTTTTCCCTGGATCTCCGGGCGCTGCCGCTGACGACCCTTTTTTCCGTCCTGAGATCCCTGGGGGTCAAAGCGCCGGACCTGGACTCCCCCTTCGTCATGGACAGCGCCCTGCGGGGAACCGCGGGACCCGGGGGATTAACCCTGGATCTTCCCGTGTTCGCCCTGCGGGACCCCGGGGCGGACGAGGCCGTTCTTGCCGCGTCGGGGTCCTACGCCGGCGGAGCCGTGGAACTGCGGGAATGGCGGGTCCGCTGGAAGGGCTACCAGGGGAGCGGCTCGGTGTCCGGGGATTTCTCCCCGGACGGGCGCTTTCTTTTCTCCGCCCGGTCCCGGGTCATGGACCGCAGCTACCATCTCCAGGGAGTTCTCGACCCCCAGGGTTCCCTGACCCTGGAGGAGCCGCAGGGCCTGACGGCCAGGTTCTTCCATCGCGACGGAGTCTACGGCAACCTGAGCCTGGACCGCTTTCCCGTCCCCCTGGCCCGAAGCCTCATGACGGTCTCCGGGCGTTTGGACGCCCGGTACCGGGGGGCGGGGTCCTGGAGCGCGGACCTGCGGAATTTCGAGGCCGCGGGCTTTTCGCCCCTTCCCCATCTGAAGGGAAGTCTCCGGCTCTCCGCCGCCCTGGCGCCGGGGCAGGGCGTCATCCGGGACCTGTGGTACGGCGACCAGTATTCCAGCCTCCAGGGGGGAGGGAACCTGCGGTACTCCTGGGACCCGCCGCGGCTGGACGCGGACGTCTCCCTGACGGGGGCCGATGGGAAGGAGCGCAGCGACCTCATGCTCCGCTGGGAAGAGGAGGGCCTGGCGGGGGTGCTGACCCTTCGAGCCTTTCCGCTGGAGAGGCTGGCCGCTGAAGCGGCGGCGGGAAGTCTGGACGGCAGCCTGAGCTTTTCCGGGTTTCCCGGAAAGCTGCGGATGGGGCTCTCCGCCCGACTCGACCAGGGGCGGGCGGGAGATCAGCCGTTGTCATTCCGGTTTTCCGCCGGGCTGGGAGACGGCATCGCGGAGCTGAAGGGTCTGGAAGCCTCCTACGGGGAGATGCGCCTGGGGGAGGGGACGGTCCGGTACGACCTGGGCACCGGGGCGCTGCGTTTTTCCGGCGTCGGGGGCCCCCCGAAAACCGAATGGCGCCTGGAGGGGGATTTCAACGCCCGCCCGGCGGACGGGGCGACTCTGCGGGACCGTCTCGCCGGGGCGGAGCTGGTGGGGGAGTTCTTCGTTTCCACCTCTTCCGAGAAGGTCAGGCCCCCGTTCCGCTACTGGGGTTTCACTCTGATGAAGCGGGAAAAACGGATCCGGGTTCAGGGGGGGCCGGAAAACTCGGTGGAAGGGGAGATGCACGAGGACGGCTCCTTCTGGCTGAAGGTGCGGGATCCCCTGCCCGTCACCTTCGACGCCGAGGGAAACTACCGGGACGGGGAACTGGAAGCCAATGTCAACCGGATCTCCTTCATGGCGGAGAGCTTCGGCGACGCCCTGGATCTGACCATCATACGCTTCACCCGGGGACGGGCCACGGGGAACCTGCGGATCACCGGTTCCCTCCGGGACCCGGATTTTTTCGGCGCCATGACGGTGAGCCAGGGGTATGCCCGTCTGGAACTCATCCCGGAGGATCTGGGTCCGTATCGGGGGAATGTGATTTTTCGGGAAAAGGAGTTCACCATCCAGCCCATGACGGTCCCGGTGGGGAAGGGTTCCGCGGAGGTCAGCGGGGTTTTCCAGTTCAACCGCTGGATTCCGGAGATCTTTTCCCTGACGGTGGATACGAAGCTCTCCGAGGGTGTCCACATCGCCTACAATTTCGGCGGTGTCATCGTGGATGGAATGGGGCAGGGGCGGGTTCTCATCGAAGGGGACGGACGGAAGGTCACCGTTTCGGGAAACGTCCACACCTCCAACGCCGTTATAACCATCGGAGACCTGAAGGCGGCGGAGGCTCAGCGGCAGGCCTCGGAACCGGAGCCCATCCGGGTGGACCTGACCTTCCAGACCGGAAAATCGGTGGAGTTCTCCTGGCCTTCGCCGGAGTTTCCCATACTGCAGGCCTACGCGAACCGGGGGGAAAAACTCGGTCTGATGGTGGATGGAGACACCGGCGATTTCCGTCTGGTGGGGGACATCGGTATCCGGGGCGGGGAGATCTACTATTTCGAGCGGCGCTTCTTCATCCGGGAGGGCTCGATCCGCTTCAACGAACGGGCCGATTCCTTCGACCCCATCCTGAACGCCCGGGCGGAGATCCGGGAAACCACCGGCGACGGCCCGGTCAGGATCTACCTCGTCGCCGACAATACCCGGCTCAGTCAATTCTCTCCCCGTTTCGAGTCCGACTCGGCCCTCACGGGCAACGAAATCATGGCCATCCTGGGCCGCGGCGTCTTCGGCACGGAAAAGGACGGGCCCATCAATCTCTCCACGGCCCTCCTGTTCACCAGCGACATCCTGACCCAGATCGGCGTGGTCAAAACCTTCGAAAAACAGATGCGGGACCGGCTTGGGCTGGACCTTTTTTCCGTCAGGACCCATCTGGTGCAGAACCTTCTGGAAAATGTGGTGAGCCGGGAGAACGAAGGCCCCCGGGATGTGGACACGCCCTCCTTTGGCCGGTATCTTGATAAAACCAGCGTTTTTCTGGGAAAATACATCGGCGCAGACCTGTTTCTGGAGCTGCTTCTGCAGCTCCGGGCCGCCGATCCCCTTGCCCGGGATACCCGCGATTTTGGAGGACTGGACATCGACACCGAACTTATCTTAGAGTGGAACACGCCCCTTTTCCTTCTGGAATGGAGCCTGCTTCCCAGAAATCCCGGGGAGCTGTTCATCCGAGACAACAAAATAACTTTCCGATGGAAGTTTTCATACTGACGAGGAGACCCTATGCGAAAAAGCGCCTTCCTGCTGTTCTTTGTTCTGCTGGCTGCGGGCCCGCTGTTCCCACAGGTTTCCGAAGAATGGTACATCGGCAAGCCTATCCGGGACATCGTTTTCAAGGGTCTGTCCACGGTGTCGGCCAATGAACTGTCCGGAGTCGTCGCCCCCTACAGGGGAAAAAATTTTTCCGACCAGGTGTTCTGGGACCTCCAGAGCAGTCTTTACGCCCTGGATTATTTCGACAGCATCGTCCCCAACGCGCTTCCCGGGGACGGAAGCCACGACAGCGTCATCATCGAGTTCACCGTGGAGGAGCGGCCGGTGGTGGGGGAGATCCGCTTCCGGGGAAACCGCAAGGTCCGCACCGGGGACCTTCTGGATGTGGCACTTATAAAGACCGGCGACATGGTCAACAAGGCCAAGATCAAGATCGACGAGGAAGCGGTGCGGATCCTGTACCTGGAACGGGGTTTTCCCGACGTCACCGTAACCGCCTCGGTGGAGGAGGACGGGAAAAAGAAAAAACAGGTGGTGGTCTTCGACATATCCGAGGGGAGCCAGACCAGCATCCGGTCCATCGCCTTCAGCGGCAACTCCGCCTTCTCGTCGGGCACCTTGAAGAAGGCCATGGAAAGCAAGGAGCAGAGCCTCTTCAACAGCGGGACCTATCAGGAAAAGGTCTTCGAGCAGGACCTGCGCCAGCTGGAACGGTACTACCAGGAGCGGGGCTATGTGGACGCCAAGATCGAGAAGGTGGACCGGCGGGTGGAACGGGACGAGGAGGCCAACCGGTCCTACCTGAACCTCACCATCTACCTCGGCGAAGGGAGCCAGTACAAGTACGGGGGAATGACCTTTCAGGGGAACCGCCTCTTTTCCACGGAAAAGCTCTCCTCCCTGCTGAAGCACAAACCCGGCGGCACCATTAACCTGACCCGGACCGATGCGGATTTTCAGCGGGTGGCGGATCTGTATTACGAGAACGGCTACATCTTCAACAGCATCCAGAAGGTCGAACAGCGGGACGAGGCGGCGAAGACCGTCTCCTTCCTGGTGGTGATCACCGAGCGCAACCGGGCGCATATCGAAAACATCCTCATCAAGGGGAACAAGAAAACCAGGGACTTCGTTCTGTACCGGGAAATCCCCCTGGAGGTGGGGGATGTCTTCAGCAAGGCCAAGATCGTCGAAGCCATGCAGAACCTCTACAACCTCCAGTACTTCTCCGCCGTGACCCCCGAGACCCCCCAGGGCAGCGCCGACGGCCTCATGGACGTCATCATCAACGTGGAGGAGGCCAGCACGGCGGACATCATGTTCGGTCTCGCCTTCGGCGGC
>JAKQWJ010000327.1 GCA_029562045.1 Spirochaetota bacterium
ACTGCCACGGCATCCGGCTTCTCCCGGTCCAGCATCTCCTTGTAATCACTGTAGCCCTTGATGCCGTATCGGCGGCGCACCTCCTCCAGGGCCTCGGGCTTTATGTCCGACACCGCCACAAAATCGATGAGCCCCTGCCTGTGGGCCCCGTAATAGGCGTTGATGAGAACGCTGCCGTAGATCCCGGCGCCGATGACTCCCACCCGTGTTTTCATGTTGTTCCTCCCATTGAAAAATAATCAGGCCAGTCCCAATAGACGGGGCAGCCACATGGTGACAGGTTCCACATAGGTGACCAGAAGAAGGGTGACAATGAGGGGCAGCCACCAGGGAGCCATCATCTTGACGATTTTGTTGAAAGGGTGCCCCGATGTGGTGGAGAGCATGTAGAGGGAGAAACCCACCGGCGGGGTCAGAAGTCCGATCATCATGTTCAGGGTCAGGATCACCCCTAAGTGGACGGGGTCGATCCTCGCCACCGCCATCAGGGGGGTGAAGATGGGCAGGGTGATCATGATGGCCGCCACCACCTCCACGAACATCCCCAGGAACAGCAGAAACACATTGATCATCAGCAGAATAACGATCCTGTTGGTGCTGACGGACAGGACGAAGCCCACCACCAGCCGATCCACCTTCTCGTAGGTCAGGATCCACGCGAAAACCGAGGCGGTCACCACCACGGCGATGGAGGGCCCCACCTGCTTGGCTGTGACCCACAGGAGCCTGGGGATCTCCCGGAAACGCAGCTCCCTGTAGACGAACCGGGACACCAGGATTCCGTAGAGGATGGACACCAGGGCCGCCTCGGTGGGGGTGAAGGTCCCGCCCCAGATACCCCCCAATAGAATTACCGGGAAGAGGAGGGCCGGAAGGGCGCCCCGGAAGGCGGAAGCGATCTCCCTCAGGGAAGCCCGGGGGCGGCGGGGGTAGTTCCGCTTCTTCACGACGAAGTAGATGTACACGCAGAGCACCGCGCAGAGAAGGAGCCCCGGCCCGATTCCCGCCATGAAGAGGGCCCCCACCGAGACCCCGGACATGGCGGCGTAGACCACGAAGGGGATGCTGGGAGGGATGATGGGCCCCACGGTGCTGCTGGCCCCGGTGACTCCGATGGTGATGTCGTCGTCGTAGCCCTCGTCCCGCATGGCCTTCATTTCGATGACCCCCAGCCCCCCCACGTCCGCCAGGGCCGAGCCGCTGATGCCGGAAAAAATCAGGCTGGCGAAGACATTCACATAGGCCAGGCCCCCCCGAAGGTGCCCCAGCAGCTTCAGGGCGAAACCGAAGATCCGGTCCGTGACCCCGCCGGTGTTCATGATCTGGGCCGCCAGGATGAAAAACGGCACCGCCAGCAGGGTGAAGGAGTTGGGGGCATTCATCATCTTGCCCAGGGCGGTCATCAGGGACAGCCCTGGGTTCAGGATGAAGTACAGAACGGACGAGCCCAGCAGGCAGAGGTACAGAGGCATGCGAATCACCATCAGAAAAACGAAGGACAGGAAAAACCAGGTGATGGGCTGCATCAGGCCACTCCTCCCCCGGCGGGTCCGCCCCGTCGGGATCCGCCGGAGTCCATCAGATCCTTGACCGCCCGGACCAGGTGCGCCCCCCGCCGGACGAAGGCGAGAAAAAACCCCACGCAGAGGGAAGCCGACACCAGCCCCATGGAAATTCCGAAGGCCGGGGACTCGATGATCTTCTCGAAATGGTAGAACTTCAGGGACCAGTAGAAGAGGTAGCCGAAGATCAGGCAGCCCAAGGCCTTCTCCACCACCCGCAGCGCCAGGTCCGCCCTGCCCCGCAGGAATTTAACGAAGACATCCACGGAGAAATGGTCCTGGTGCTTCTCCCCCATGGCGATGAGGATGTAGACGCACCAGATGTAGGAGAAGCGGGCGATCTCCTCGGTGTACAGCAGGGGTTTTTTCACAATGACCCGGCCGACGATCTGGGCCGTCACCGCCAGACACATGAGTGCCAGGAATACCGGCGCGGTGCAGTCTTCGAAGGATGCGGCGAACTTCAGCAGTTTCTTCATTGTGGCTCCTGAGAGACATGGAGGATGGGGACGGCTCGGGCCTGAAACGGCCCGAACCGGATTCAGATACGATGACTCATTTCTTGTAGGCCGCCTTGAAGTCCTCCAGGGCCTTGATCTCGTCCATCCAGACCTTGTTGTTCCCGAAAGTGGCGGCGATCATCTTTTTGGCGTTCTCCCGGAAGGGGGTCAGGTCCGGCTCCAGGACGGTCATCCCCTTCTGCTTCAGGAAGGTGAGCCCCTCCACGGTGTTCCTGTTGATCCTCTCCTCGATGACGGGCCGGTACTTGGCCAGGGCGGCGGTAATCACATCCCGCTGCCCCTGGGTCAGCCCCTGCCAGATGATCTCCGAGGCGTGCACCGTGCCCATGTGGACCGAGTGTCGGGTCAGCACCAGGGTGTTCTGCACCTCGTAGAACTTCTGGGCGATGATGGTGGGGATGGGGTTCTCCTGCCCCACCACCACGCCGGTCTGCAGGGCCATGTACAGCTCCGCGAAGTTGAGGGGAATGGGGCTCCCCCCCAGGGAGGCGATGACCGTTTTGGCGATGGGGGTGTCCATGCAGCGCACCGCCTTGCCCGCCAGGTCGCCGGGGGTCCTGACCGCCACATTGTTGATGGTCAGGTTCCGGTCCCCGAAGTACCAGACATCCAGGGTGCGGACCCCGCTCTTTTTCAGGATGTCGTTGAAGATCCTCTGCCCCGCCGGGGACTCGAAGTAGGCGTAGCCCTGGGCGGCGTTGTCGAAGGCGTAGGGCAGGGAGAAAACCTGCACCTGCTCGTAGAAGGAGGCCAGGATGCTGGGCCCCGAGGTCTCCAGGGCCAGGGAGCCGGTGCGGAGCATGTCGATGGCCTCCGCCTGGGTCCCCAGAACGCCGGAAGCGTAGATCGAGATCTTCAGAGAGCCCCCGGAGTTCTTCCCGATCTCCTCGGCGATCTGCCGGGACACATCGGTCCAGGGATGCCCGTCGGGCTCGGGCTGGTACCATTTGAGCTCCTGGACCTTGGCCGCCGGGGCCGCCTCCTGCTTACCCCCGGCGAAAGCCCCCGCCGCCACGGCCAGGGCCAGAAGCACGCACAATGACTTTTTCATAAATCCTCCTGTCGGTCTGGTTCCGCCTTTCCACGGGGAGGCGGAACAGTTCCGGGAAGGGCCCCGATGGCCCTCCCCCTTTAACGATTGTCCTCTCACAGGAGGGGCTTGTCAAGGAAAATTGGGGGAAGGATGAGTCTTCGATTTTTTTTAGCTGCCTCCCCGCCGATGGCCGGACCGGGGCCGGATGCGGCATCTCTCACTTTCTACCGGTTACCCACAACCCGAATACATCTTTGGTTACTGCAGCCTTCGGGAAAGGCGAGCGGGCGATGATCTCTTTCATTTCTGGGACGGTGTAGGAGGCATTGAAGGAACTAAGGAAACCGGGGCGGATCTCCTTCGGTCTGGTTGTGGCGTAGATGAACCACTTGAGGAAGGGATTTGCGTCCCGCCGCATGTCGGTGATGCAGAAAAGTCCCCCCGGACGGAGAACCCGATGTATTTCCTGGAAAACCCGGACGGGATCCTCCCATTCGTGGAGGGAACCGTTTGAAAAGACGGCGTCAAAGGTTTCCCCATCGAAGGGCATGGCCAGGCAGCTGCCTTCCACATACTGGACCCGGTCCTCCAGCCCGCAGCCCCGGGCATTTTTTCGAGCTGTCTTAATCATCTCGGAACTGATTTCACAGCCCACCAGTCTTGCATCGGAGTTTTTCTCGAGCCAGTGGAGGCCCACATGCCCGGGACCGGGACCGATTTCCAGGACCCGTCCGCCGATGATACCGGTTTTTATGATCTTGTCTACATTATCATACCCCTTTTTCCGCATGGTCCGGGCAAAGCGGTCGAAAATCTCTACAGTGACGGGGTCCTGGATCCCTTCGCTGGTTTCAATTATTCGTTTTCGCGCCATTGTTCAAGGCTCCTTCCGCCGGTCCTCACTCCTCTTCGAAACCGAAGGTCTCGAAGCGCAGAGCGTGGCAGTTCTCGCTCACATCCCGGATGGTCTTTTCATTCACCCCGTCGGGGGAGATAGACCCGGATTTCCAGGGACACCTCCACTTCAGCCCCCAGATGTCTTGCCAGATGACGGAATAACGGCCCAGGTTGGAGGATTCCTGGTCCAGACGAAGAGGAAGGAAGTGTTCTCCGTCTATATCCATGGAGATGCCGGCAGACATGATGTGAAGGCTCTCTTCCTGCCTACCTTGGCATGATTGCTTTTAGCCATGATTTTTCTCCCCCTCTTCGGCGATTATACCCTCGATTCCCCCCATGAAAACCTGGAAGCTCCGGGAGCGGTTCCCCCCCCGGCTGAGATGGGCAGCCATTTTTCGGGCTCCCAAAATTTTCTGAAACTCCGGAACCAGTTTCACCATTTCCCCGGAGGGCCGGACGATGGAATCGGGATCCCGTTACCGATCTTTACTGCCTATGTTTTTCAGAGACGGCCGGTCAAAGGCCCGGGCCAGGGCTTCGGGGTCTCCAAAATACCAGGCTTCCAGTTCCTGGCAGACGATACGGACCAGGG
Source organism: Spirochaetota bacterium (assembly GCA_029562045.1). Lineage (GTDB taxonomy): Bacteria > Spirochaetota > Spirochaetia > DTKZ01 > DTKZ01 > JAKQWJ01. The sequence goes on from JAKQWJ010000327.1 coordinate 4,609, forward strand.
AATCCGGCCGCCCCGCTCCCCGGCACAGATCGTAGAGCCTCTGCTTCAGACCCCGACAGTCGCCGCCGTCGTTGTCCCGGACAATGACAAAACGCACCCCCGGCTCCCGCCATGCCCCGATCTTGCGGGGAATGCTTTTTTCCAGATCCTGCT
>JAKQWJ010000339.1 GCA_029562045.1 Spirochaetota bacterium
GCTCCAGGGGCTGACGGGTCTTCTGAGAAACTACAGTGTGGAGGTCCTGGCCCAGCGTCTGGAGCGGGACTGCCGGGAGGAGTATTACGGCTCCCTTCTGGAAAAAAGCCGGACCTTCCACGGCCGCCGCCGGGTGGGCGACCTGATGGCCCGGGCGACCCTCGATGTGCACGCCCTGAATCTGATGTTCAGCCCGGGCCTCATGCTCATCGTGGACTCCGCCTTCGCCTACCTGATGCCCCTGGCCATGATCGGCCTCATCCACCCGAAGCTTCTGGCGGTTCCCCTGGTGTTTTCCCTGCTCCTGGGACTGACCCTTCTGGACTACAATCGCCGCCTCGCCCCGGTGACGCTGGCCCAGCAGGATGTCCTGGGGGCCATGGGCGCGGAGGTGGAGGAGTCGGTGGCGGGGATAACCGCGGTGAAGGCGAACGTCCGGGAGGGCTACGAACTGGGGAAGTTCGCCGGGGAGGCTCGGGGTTTCCGGGATCTATATGTCCGCCAGGGGCTCATCCAGGCGCGGTACTGGCCCATGCTGGTCTTCGTGCTGCTCTACGGGGCCGCCCTCTTTCACGGCCTCCTTCTATGGCATCGGGGGGATATTTCCCTGGGAGCGGTCATCGGTTTCATGGGCCTCTTCAACACCTTCCGCTTCGTCACCCACATCTCCCTTTTTTCCTTCAATACGGTGCAGCACGGTCTGGCGGGGGCGGCCCGGATCCTGGAGGTGCTGAACACCGAAACCGAGCTGGACCAGAACCGGGAGGGGCTGACCAAAACCATCGACGGCAGAGTGGATTTCGAGACCGTGTTTTTCAGCTACAACCGGACCATCGTTCTCCGGCGTGTCTCCTTCTCCGCCCTGCCGGGAATGACCGTGGCGGTGGTGGGCCGCACCGGTTCGGGCAAGACCACCCTGACCCGGATGATCAACCGGATCTTCGATCCCGATGTGGGCAGCGTTCTGGTGGACGGGGTGGACCTGCGCCGGTGGAACCTGGAGAGCCTCCGTTCCCAGATCGGAGTCATCGAACAGGACACCTTCCTCTTCTCCCGCTCCATCCGGGACAACATCGCCTTCGGCCGGGAGGACGCCTCGGAGGAGGAGATCCGCGAAGCCGCGAGGCTGGCCCAGGCCCACGACTTCATCACCTCCTTCCGGGACGGTTACGACACCCTGGTGGGCGACCGGGGGGTGACCCTCTCCGGGGGTCAGCGGCAGAGGATCGCCATCGCCCGGGCCCTCCTGACGGACCCCCGGATCCTGATCCTGGACGACTCCACCAGCGCCCTGGACAGCCGCACGGAGGACGAGATTCAGAAGGCCATTCGGGCGGTGAGCAGGAACAGGACCACCTTCATCATCACCCACCGGCTGGGGCAGATCCGCTGGGCGGACCACATCCTGGTGATGCACCGGGGGGAGGTGACCGCCCAGGGCCGGCACGAGGAGCTTCTGGCCCGCTCCGGGGATTACCGCCGGATCTTCGCGGGGCTCCCTGAAGGAGGCGGGGGATGAGTTTTATCCTGGACGGGCTGGAAACCGAATCCTACGACCGGGTCTATCCCGACGGGGTCCTGCTGCGGCGCATCGCGGGATATTTCCGCCCCCTGCGGCGGAGGATGGCCGCCGTGGCCCTGGCCCTCTTCGCCGGATCCCTGGCGGGCGCGGCCGCTCCGGTTCTGGCGGCGAAGCTCATCGATCTGGTGGCGGCCCGCCCCGGGCTGGGGGTGGCCGCCGCGGCGGCCCTGGGCATAGCGCTTCTGGGGGCGGGGGGCTGGCTCTTCGGGTATATGCACGAGAAGCTCATCGCCCTGGTGGTGGGGGATGTGGTGTACCGGGTCAGGACCGATGTGTTCGGCCGGACCCTGGAGCACGATCTGTCCTTCTTCGACGAGCACTCTTCGGGGCGGATCGTCAGCCGGATCGGGCAGGACACCCAGGCCTTCTCCGACGTGGTGAGCCTGGCGGCGGACTTCTCCAGCCAGATCCTGATGGTCCTTCTGCTGACGGTCTGGCTCTTCCGCATCGATTTCCCCCTCACCCTCCTTCTGATCGCCATGACCCCCGTGGCGGTCGTCGTGGCCCTGAGCTTCCGCCGGGTGGCGCGGCGGGTGACCCTGGAGGCCAAGAGGGCCAACGCCGAGATAAACGCCCAGGTGCAGGAGTCGGTGGCGGGGATCATGGTGGCCAAGTCCTTCCGGAAGGAGAGTTCCCTTTTCAGCGCATTCCTCACGAACAACGCCCTGTCCTACCGGGTGGGGCTCCGGCGGGGGATCGTGCTGAACACCATCTTTCCGGTGGTGGGCTTCGCGGCCGGGGCGGCCAACGCGGCGCTGGCCTACGCCGGCGGCAGGGCCGCCCTCTCCGGCGGCATGAGCGTGGGGGACTGGTATCTCTTCATGCAGGCGGTGAGCTTCTACTGGTGGCCCCTCCTGAACATCGCCAGCTTCTGGAGCCAGTTCCAGGACGGTCTTTCGGCGGCGGAGCGGGTCTTCTCCCTCATCGACCGGAAGCCCCGGGTGCGGCAGACCGGCGGGGATGTTCCGCCCCGGCTCACGGGCCGGGTGGAGATGAGGAATCTGTGCTTCTCCTACAACTCCCAGGAGACGGTGCTGGAGAATTTTTCCCTCACCATCGAACCGGGGGAAAACCTGGCCATCGTGGGCCATACCGGGGCGGGCAAGTCCAGCATCGCCCGGCTCATCGCCCGTTTCTACGAGTTCCAGCGGGGCGAACTTCTGGTGGATGGTCGGGACATCCGGAGCCTGGACCTGGCGGCCTACCGCCGGATGATCGGCTACGTTCCCCAGGACCCCTTCCTTTTCACCGGGACGGTGCGGGACAACATCCGGTACGGCCGGATCGATGCCTCGGACGAGCAGATACTGTCCGCCGCGGCCCGCTTGGGAAGGGGCGACTGGCTGGAAGATCTGGCGGACGGCCTGGATACCCGGGTCGGCGAACGGGGGGGTAACATCTCCTACGGCCAGCGGCAGCTGGTCACCCTTGCCCGGGTGCTCCTGAAAAACCCGGCGATTTTCCTCCTGGACGAGGCCACCGCCGGGGTCGACCCCTTCACCGAGGCCCAGATTCAGGAAGGGCTCCGGACGGTGATGCGGGGCAGGACCGCGGTGGTGATCGCCCACAGACTGTCCACGGTGCGGGAGGCGGACCGGATCATCGTGCTGGACCGGGGCGGGATCATGGAGGAAGGCTCCCACCGGGAGCTGCTGAAAAAGGGCGGCTCCTACGCGGAGCTGTACAACACCTACTTCCGGCACCAGTCCCTGGAGTATGTGGAGAAGTCCCGGACGGAATAGCGCCGCGCTCCGGGGTTTCCCCTTTTATCGGGAAATTCGTATATTGAAACAGGACAAATGCTGCGTCGGGCCGGAGGCTGTGGTCTCCGGCACGGCGGTTTCCCTGGGGAGGTTTCACGCGATGAAAACCATCGATTTAGGTATAACTGGGATGTCCTGCGCCGCCTGCGCCAGGGCCGTGGAGCGGGCCGTGGGCAAGGTGGAGGGGGTCTCTCAGGCGGGTGTCAATTTCGCCACCGAAAAACTCCGGGTCGCCTTCGACGAGTCCCGGCCGGAGATCGGGGAGGCCATCCGGACGGCGGTGGAAAAAGCCGGCTACGGCGTGGCCCGGGAGGACACCGGAGATGCCGAGGCGGCGGACCGGCATCAGGCGGAACGGGACCGGGAGGTCCGGGTTCTGCGGCGGAAGTTTCTGGTGGCGGGGGCCTTCTCCCTTCCCCTTCTGTACATCGCCATGGCTCCCATGGTTCCGGGGATTGCCCTTCCGCTTCCGGCCTTCGCCTCTCCGGAGACCAGTCCCGGAGGCTACGCCCTGACTCAGCTGCTGCTGGTCCTGCCGGTGTTGCTGGCAGGCCTGCGGTTCTACACTGCCGGTTTCGCCTCCCTCGCCCGGCTCGCCCCCAACATGGACTCCCTCATCGCCGTGGGCACCGGGGCCGCTTTCCTCTACAGCCTCGTTTCCACGGTGAAGATCCTCGGGGGGGACGCCGGAATGGTGCACGGTCTGTACTTCGAATCCGCCGGGGTCATCGTCACGCTGATCCTGCTGGGCCGCCTGCTGGAGTCGATTTCAAAAGGCCGGACCTCCCAGGCCATCAAGAAGCTCATGCGCCTGACCCCCAGGACCGCCTGGGTCCTGCGGGACGGGGTGGAAACGGAGATCCCCGTCTCCCGGGTGGAGGTGGGGGACATCCTGCGGGTGCGGCCCGGGGAGAGGATCCCCGTGGACGGGACCGTCACCCAGGGGCTGACCTCGGTGGACGAGTCCATGCTCACCGGTGAGAGCATCCCGGTGGAGAAGGCACCGGGGGCCTCTCTGGTGGGAGGAAGCCTGAACAGGAACGGGTCCGTCCTGTTTCGCGCGGAACGGGTCGGCGCCGGAACGGTCCTGGCCCGCATCGTCCGGCTGGTGGAGGAGGCCCAGGGGTCCAAGGCTCCCATCGCCAAGCTCGCCGACGTGGTTTCCGGGTACTTCGTGCCCGTCGTCATCGGCATCGCCATGGCCGCCGCCCTGGGCTGGCTGCTGGCGGGCCGGGACCCGGGTTTCGCGCTGACGGTCTTCACCTCGGTTCTGGTCATCGCCTGCCCCTGCGCCCTGGGGCTGGCCACTCCCACGGCGGTGATGACCGGGACCGGCCGGGGGGCGGAGCTGGGGATCCTGATAAAAAGCGGCGAGGCCCTGGAAATTGCGGGCCGAACCGGGATCGTGGTTTTCGACAAGACCGGGACCCTCACCCAGGGCCGCCCGGAGGTGACGGACATCATCGGCGCCGAGGGCGTGGACGCCCGGGAGGTTCTGCGTTTCGCCGCCGCGGCGGAAAAGCTGTCGGAGCATCCCCTGGCGGAGGCAATCCTGAAGCGGGCGGACCAGGAGGGGGTGGAGATTCCCGAACCCTCGGGTTTCTCCGCCGTCCCCGGCAGGGGCATCCGGGTGGAGGCGGAGGGGCGGACGATACTCCTGGGGAACGTCCGTTTTCTCCGGGAGAACGGGGTGGATCCCGGGGCCCTGGAGGATAGGGCGGCAGGGTTGGCGGAGGAGGGAAAGACCCCGATCTTCCTGGCCGCGGACGGAGGACTTCTGGGCGTCATCGCGGCGGCGGACCGCATAAAGGACACCAGCGCCCAGGCGGTGGCGGGTCTGCACCGGCTGGGGATCGAAACGGTGATGCTCACCGGAGACAACCGCAGGTCCGCCGAGGCGGTGGCCCGTCAGGCGGGAATCGATCGGGTGGTGGCTGAGGTGCTCCCCGGCGACAAGGCCGAGGAGGTGAAGCGGCTCCAGGGGGAGGGAAAGGTCGTCGCCATGGTGGGGGACGGCATCAACGACGCCCC
>JAKQWJ010000061.1 GCA_029562045.1 Spirochaetota bacterium
TCACGTCCCAGGCGGTGTAGCCCCGGGCCTCGAAGGTGGCCCGCAGGCCCCCGGAGGGGAAGGCGGAAGCGTCGGGTTCCCCCTGGGTCAGCTCCTTTCCGGAAAAATCCATCACCACGTGCCCGTTGGAGATGGGGGCGATGAAGGAGTCGTGCTTCTCCGCGGTGAGCCCCGTGAGGGGGTGGAACCAGTGGGAATAGTGGGTGGCTCCCTTGGAGATGGCCCAGTCCCGCATGGCGCCGGCCACCACCTCGGCGGTCTCGATGGACAGCTCCGCCTGCCCTCTCTGGACCCGTTTTATTTCGTTGTATATCCCCTTGGGGAGTCTCTCCCGCATGACCGAGTCGTTGAAACAGTTGGAACCGTAGATCTCGGGAAGCGGGGTCGCGATGTAATCGATCGGACCTCTTGGCATGCTGTGCTCCTACCTCATCAGGTGGATGAGAGCCACTATAACGGGATTGGAAACTCTTCGCAAGGGCCGCTATTTCCCCCGGCGGACCCGGTACTTCCGGACGAAACCGGAGGGGCGGTAGGTCATCTTGGCCTGTCGGAGCCCCGGGTCCCCCAGGTCCTGCTCCCTGTTGATATAGGTGTAATATTTGGGCAGGGCGGCGGCGAAGGATTGATTGACGAACTGATAGATGCCCTTGTATGAATCGATGGCCTTCTCGAAATGAATGGCGAAGCTCCGCCCCCGGGCCAGGGCCTCCCCCAGGGTGTAGGCCGCGGGGCGGCCGTCCACATAGTACAGGTGGCCCTTCAGATTCAGAAGCTCCATCAGCTCCAGGGCTTCCCGGGACGCCGCGTAATCACCCGCTTCCCCCTTGGCCTCCCTCCAGGCGTCCAGGACATGGATGGCGTCCTTCACGCTCCCCTTCCGCATGGGCCGCTGTTCGAACTCGTAGTTGTTGAGAAAGGCGTTTACCAGATTCCGCTTCTTGTGGTAGTTTTTCCCCGGCAGGGTCGCCAGATCCTTCCTGAGGTAGATGTAATCGAAGTTGTTCCGATCCTCCTCCACGGTGTAGCCGTTCTGCTCCAGCAAGATCCGGGACGCGGCGGTGTCGGTTTCGGACAGGTTTTTCAGGTAATCCCGGCGGGCGAACAGGTCCTGCAGCAGCTCCGGTCCGGGAATGCCGCAGGGAAGCATGAAGAACCTCTCCCCGTCCTTTTCGCCGAAAATGACCAGCGTCTCGTTGGGCAGCCACGAAACCCGATACGAATAGGTGTTCCGGAAAAGATATATCCCCGCGAAGGTGAGTTCCGAGATTCCGTCCTTCAGCATGGAGAGGCGGGGGTGCAGATCGGTTCTCATGTTCAGATTGACCGGCGCGAAGTCCGGGTAGTTCGGTATGTTCATGGTGTTCAATATATAAAAATATCCCGCATGGGGCAAAGGGTCAGGCGGATCCCCCGGAGGAGAATCCGCGGCGGATGGGAAAAGCCGTTGGCCTTTTCCCCCGGAATGAGTTATTATAAGAGACGAGGAAGGGGTCCATGGACGATCGACGCAGGCTCATTGCGGAAATGGAAGAGCGGGGAAAGAAAAATGCGGAACTCCAGGCCCAGGCCTACGGGCGGCTCGGAAAATTCACCGCCGAAAGCCTGGGGGAAATGCTCCCCCCCGGCCCCGCCGCCGAAGCGGTCCAGGAAATTCGGAAGACCATAAAGAGCATGGAGAGCAATTCCGGAAAGATCGCGCGGATCCGGGAAATCGCGGCCCGGCTCGAAGCCATCCGGAGGGAAGCCAGGGTCCTGGACGATGAGGCGGGGGAGATAGAAAAAGAGAACCTTCCTATTTTCGAACAATTCGGCCGGGCGGCCTTCCAGCGGACGGGGCGGGAGCCCGTCACGGCGGAAGAGTCGGAGCGCATCGAAACCATCAGGAACCTTCAGGATGAAATTTCCGCCATGGACGAAACCGTCTCCTCCCTGAAGGCCCCGCCCCGGGACAAACCCCTGTTGACCAAGCTTTTCGACGGCGGAAAGATCATTTTTCTCAGCTCTTCCCGGTCTCTGAAAATCCGGAACATGGAAAAACAGTTCCAGGATCTCGGCCGCGTTCTGCTGGAAAAGGGAGGGGCCCCCGAAGACTCCGGACTCCTGGAGTCCTATGAGGCAAACCGGGAAAAACTCGGGGAAACCCGCGCGAAAATCGAAGCCCTGAAATCCGAAGGGAACTCCCTGGAGGCGGAGCTTCTCCGCCTGGGGGTGGATGCCCGGCACCAGAAGCGGATCAAAAACCTGGAGATCCAGAATGACGGTCTGAACGGGAAGCTGACGGGGCAGTACATCGCGTTGGGGAAAGAGGTCCACCGGACTGTTCCCGCCGTGGCGGAAGGGAACGAGGACTTCAGGGCCCTGGCCGCCGATATCGACCTTCTGCAAAAAAGGGCGGAGGAAAACTCCGACGAACTGGAAAAGACCCGGGCTGCCGTCCTCCAGGACGGGCTTAACCGAAGGCTCAACGACCTTCGGCGTCGGCTCGAGGCGGAGGAGGAGGAACTCCGGAATCGCCGCGAGCGGATCGAATCCCTGAAAAAGGAAATCGAAGCGACCCGGGCGGAAAAAAAGAAGCTGGAGGAGCCGTCCCGCTGAGGTCGGGACCGAAGGACGCGATGCCGGAACCGAAGGACGGGAAAGCGAAGGCCCCCTACCCTCCGCCTCCCTACACTCTTTTCGACGCCAAGGAAAGGGGAGAGTTTCTTTCCGAAATCGGGAACGTCTCTCCGGCCCAACGGGAGATTTTCCACAACCTGTGCAAAAGCTGGCAGCCGGAAATTTCCCACGGCCGTTTCCTGGGGCAGATAACGGGGCTCATCAAGAACGCCGCTTCGGAGCTGCTGAACCTCATGGTCCGGCTGGAAGAAAAAAAATGCGGAGTCCTGACCTTCCGGTACTCCGACGGCGAGGCGGCTCCGGACAGGATCATCCTCACCTCTCCGGGGGACTGCCGCTACCATTTTTTCCTGCTGCGCAAAGAGCTGGACGGTTTCTGCCGGAACCGCGGCGCGGAGATGCCTCTGGAGAAGACCCTGACGGCGAGGGGCGTCGTCCCCCCTCCATCCTGCGTGGAAGAACCGGCGGAGAAAGACTATCACCGGATTTTCGAGGATCCCGGCCCCGGAGACACGACGCTGTACCGGCTGCCTCTGCCCGGCGGGGAGGCTCTGATTCTCCCCTCCGGAGGGGGAAGGCTCCTGATCGACCACTGCCGGCTAAAGATGCGCGGGTTTCTGGAGGACCCGAATCTGGCCGCGGAGCTGGCCCGACTCAACAACACCACCCTGGGGGACTACAAGAACCGGGTGGAATCGGGGGACCTCGCGGTGTGGCTGGACATGCTGAAGTCCGTCCGGCTCCTGAAGGCCGACCCTCTGGCGGCAAGAAGGGTTTCGGCCTCCGCTGAAATCATGCGTCTCGCGGAAGTTCTGTCGGGCCTCATCGAGTGCCGTCTGACGGAACAGAGACTGAAGAAACTCGGCCAGGAGGAGCGCATCCGGGATATGGACGCCCTGGCCCTGCAGATGGAATCGGAAAAGGAAAAGTTCTTCCCCCAGGAACGCTTCGACGCCCTTCTGGGCGCCCTGAAGGAAAAATACGGGGAGGACTTCGACTCGCTGAGAAAGGATTTTCTGGCCACCTATGTCGATTTTTCCGAGCAGTATAAAATACCCCCGGTGCCGAGAATCGCCGGCGGGTACCTGCACCGGAACAATTTCTACGAGTATTTTCTCTTGCGCTTCTTTTCGTTCCGGGAAGCCCTGGAAAACGATCTGGTCAAGGACATGGAACACCTGCTGCGCACCAACAATCGGGAGAGGAAAACCCTTTTCACCAGCCGGGAGAGTTTCGACACCGAAATAGTCGAGCGCCTCCGGGCCATGGATCCCTTCCTTTCGGAACTTTTCGACAAGCCCCGGCTCCTGACCGAAGCGGTGGTCTACCGGATGAAGGAAAAGCAGAAGATCAAGGACCCGGCCCTCATCACCCGGGAACTGGGTAAATACTTCAAACCGGACACCATGGCCTTTCGAAGCATGGCGTCCATCCTGCAGTTTTCCATTGTGGACATCTTCCTCCGGGCCTTCTCGCGCCTTTCCTTTTTTCGACAATTCTGGATGAGGCTGACGGGAAAATACGAGAGCTACCGGAACCAGTACCTGGGCCGCAGCCTGATGCCGGCCTCGGGTCTTTCCACTCCCGCGTCGAGCAGGCGCGCCACCGGAGAAAAGACCATCTCGGACGCGCCTCGGGGAAGGAAACCGGGGCATTCCCGCAAAGGCGCGCCGGGGCCCGCTTCCCGGAAGAAAATTTCCAAAACCCGGCCGGCGAATGAAAAATCCTACTCGAAGAAGCAGCAGGAGAGCGCCTGGGACGAGTTTTCAAAAACCATCCGCTCGAAACCCCGCTCTTGATGCGCCCCGCGGCTTGGGGTACACTCCTCACCGTGCCGGCACTTTGGATCGTGTACAACGCGTGGCTCCGGAACACCCTGGACATGGGGGACCCGGACTGGATCTCCGAATCGGCGGTGGAATCCCAGGTCGCCGCGGTGTCGGAGGCGCTGAACGGCCTGGGGTCGCCGCCGGAAATCTACCCCCTTTCCTCGGTGCTGGACGCCGCGGTCCGCCTGGCGGGACGGCGGGACAAACCCAGGCTGATCTTCAACCTCGCGGAGGGGTTCAAAGGCAATTCCGCTTGGGAAATGAACGTGGCCGCCCTGTTCGAACTCCTGGAGATCCCCTACACCGGGAATTCCGCCCGGACCCTGGCCATCGCCCAGGACAAGGCCGTCACGAAACGGCTCCTGGTTTCGGAAAACATTCCCACCCCCGCCTGGCGTCTCTATGACGGCCGGCGGATGCCCGACCTTTCGGGCCTGGAGTTTCCCCTCATCGCCAAACCGTCCCGGGAGGACGCCAGCCTGGGCATCGGTCCCGACGGGGTTTTCTCCTCTGCGGAGAATCTGCCCGATGCCCTGGCGGGTCTGCACCGGAAGTACCGCCAGCCCATTCTCATCGAGAGCTTCATCGACGGCAGGGAAATCGGCGCCTCCATTCTGGAAGAGGAGGGCGAGGCCCGGGTGCTTCCGTTGTCGGAAATCAGTTTTGCCGGACTGTCCCCGGACAAACCGCGGATCACCAGCTACGACGCCAAGTGGAGCCCGGACAGTCCCGAGTACCGGGGAACCCCTACGATCTGTCCTGCGGATTTGGAACCTCCCCTCCGGGAAAGGATCGAAGCCCTGGCCCTGGCCACCTTCCGCCTCCTGGGGGGCAAGGATTACGGCCGCATCGATTTCCGGCTGGATCCGTCGGGAAAGCCGTACATACTCGAGTACAACCCCAACCCCGACATATCCCCCGATGGGGGCTTCGCCCGTTCCCTGGCCGCCTCCGGCCGGAGCTATCGGGACTTCATCCGGACTCTCCTGGCCAACAACATCCCATCCTTCGAAGAGGCCCTCTTCTTATGACCCGGGGCACGGAGCGGGTCATAGCCCGGGAAAGGGGCGGCCTCCATATCAGGCCCGCCCGGGAGGCTGACAGGACGCCTCTTCTGTCTTTGCTGGAAAGAACGGGGATGTTCACCTCTCCGGAGATCGAGGTGGCGCGGGAACTGATCGACGCCTGGCTGTACAAGCCGGAGCAGCGGGATTACTTCGTCCTCACCGCCGAGGCGGACTCCGGCGTCGCGGGCTACGTATGCTACGGGCCGACCCCCGCCACGGAGGGGACCTTCGATCTGTACTGGATCGCGGTGGATCCGGACCTTCAGGGACGGGGAATCGGCCGGGCCCTTCTGGAGCGCGCGGAGAAGGAGGTCCTCGCCGCCGGCGGACGCCTTCTGGTC
>JAKQWJ010000076.1 GCA_029562045.1 Spirochaetota bacterium
CATCGGCCCCATCATCCCGCCCAGCATCCCCATGGTCATCTACGCTTCCATCGCCAACGTCTCGGTGGGAAAACTCTTCCTGGCCGGGGCGGTGCCGGGAATCCTCATGGGTGTGGCCCTGATGATCATGGTGTACATCATGGCCAAAAAGAGGAAGTACCCCGTCCATGCCCGGTTCGACCTCAAGGAGGCGACCATTTCCTTCATCGACGGCTTTCTCCCGCTGATGACTCCGGCGATTATCCTGGGGGGGATCCTCTTCGGGATCTTCAGCCCCACCGAGGCGGCCATCATCGCTTCGACCTACGCCCTCATCCTGGGGCTCTTCGTCTACAAGGAGATCAAGCTCCGGGACCTCTTCGGGATCATCATCGAAACGGTCAAAACCACCAGCATGGTGGTCTACATCATTGCTGCGGCGGCTATCTTCGGCTTTCTGCTGGGACGGGAACAGGTGCCCCAGAGTGTGGCGAAACTGCTTTTCACCATTTCCCAGAACCCCCACGTGATCATGCTCATCATGATCTCCTTCCTGATGATCATCGGCTGTTTCATGGAAACCACGGCGTCGCTTATTCTGCTGACTCCGATTCTGGTGCCTCCTATGATGCAGCTTGGGGTTGACCCGGTGCACTTCGGCCTCGTCATGGTGCTGACCCTGATGATCGGACTGATAACACCGCCGGTGGGGGTGGTGCTGTACATAACGGCCAATATCGCCAAACTCTCCTTCGAGGAGACCACCAAGGCCACGGCTCCCTTCCTGATTCCGCTGGTCATCGTGCTTTTCCTGTCGGCCTACATTCCGCCCATCGTCATGTGGCTGCCCAACTACCTGATCCGATAGGAGCCGCGGGACGGACAACCTGCCCGGGCAAGCCTCCGGCGGCCCGGGCCGTTATTCACAGGCCGGGCGAGCCTTCCGCAGTCCGGGCAAGCCTCCGGCGGCCCGGGTTTCCCGGGCTGTTCCTTTAAGGGCCCGGGCAAGCCTTCCGCAGTCCGGGCAAGTCTCCGGCGGCCCAGGCCGGTCTCTTTACGGAACCAGGTTCTTTTTCATAGGCCCGGGCAAGCCTCCGGCGGCCCGGGCCGGTCTTCATAGGCCCGGGCAAGCCTCCGGCGGCCCGGGCCGCCGAAAAAAGTGAAGGCTCACCCTCTCACCCGCAGCGGCCCCCGGCTCCTCCCCGTTGACATCCCTTTCGAAAACCCGCACAATTTATAAGAAGAGAGGTGGGAATCATGACATCCCGTATCTGGCTCTTCGTCACCCTGGGGGCCGGCCTCCTTTCCCTCGCCGCCTCCGGGCTCGTCTATCTGTGGGTGATCCGCCGTGAGGCGGACAACCCCCGGGCGGAGGAAATCGCCTCCTGGATCGCCGAGGGGGCGGCCTCGTATCTCCGGAAACTCTATTCGGCCCTCACCCTGGTGGGTCTGGTTCTGGGAGGCCTCATCACCCTGATTTTCGGCTTCGACCCTCAGGCCCTCGCCCGGGGGCTCGTCCGCTTCGAGATCCTCCGGGGTCTTCCCGTGGCGCTGACCTTCGTCCTCGGGGTTCTCTGTTCCGCCGCGGCGGGGTACATGGGCATGAGCGTGGCCGTCAAGGCCAACCTGCGCACCGCCGTCGCCGCCGTCACAGGCCTCAACGAGGCGTTCACCACGGCCTTTTATGCCGGTTCCGTTCTGGGCCTGGCGATGATCGGTGTGGCCTCCATCGGCATGAGTCTCATCTACATCGTGACCGGCAGCCCCGACGATGTGGTGGGCTTCAGTTTCGGGGCCTCCACCATGGCCCTCCTTGCCAAGGCGGGGGGGGGCATCTACACCAAGACTGCCGACATCGCCGCGGACCTGGTGGGCAAGGTGGAGATCGGCATGCCCGAGGACGACCCCCGCAACCCGGCGGTCATCGCGGACAACGTGGGAGACAACGTGGGCGACGTGGCGGGCATGGGGGCCGACATCTTCGACAGCTACGTGGCCAGCGCCGTGGCGGCCATGCTCCTGGGCTTCCCCCTTGAGCAGCGCTTCGGGGATAAGTACGTGGTC
>JAKQWJ010000082.1 GCA_029562045.1 Spirochaetota bacterium
GCCCGGAGACCCGGTCTCCTCCTTCGAGGACTTCCGCCGGCTCCCCTTCACCACCAAGGACGACCTGCGGGACGCCTACCCCTTCGGGTTTTTAGGCGTCCCGAAGACGGAGGTGGTCCGGCTCCACGCCTCCAGCGGCACCACCGGGATACCCACGGCGATCTACCATTCCCGGGAGGACCTGGCGGCCTGGACCGAGATCGTCGTCCGGTCCCTGAAAGCGGTGGGGGCGGGCCCGGAGGATGTCTTTCAGAACATGATGAGCTACGGACTTTTCACCGGGGGGCTGGGTCTGCACTACGGCGCCGAAAGTCTGGGAATGATGGTGATCCCCTCCGGGGCGGGAAACACGGTGCGGCAGTTCCGGCTGATGCGGGACTTCCGCACCACCGTGGTCCACGCCACCCCCAGCTACATGCTGCACCTCCACGACAAGCTCCAGGAGAACGGCATCCGCCGGGAGGACCTGGCCCTGCGCAAGGCGGTGGTGGGGGGAGAGCCCCACAGCGAGGATGTGCGCCGGAAAATCGAGAGCCTCTTCGCCATCGATGTCTACAACTGTTACGGACTGTCGGAGCTGAACGGCCCCGGCGTGGCCTTCGAATGCGTCGAGAAAAGCGGCATGCACCTCTGGGAGGACTCCTTCATCATGGAGATCATCGACCCCGACACCCTGGAGCCGGTGCCCGAGGGGGAAGCGGGGGAGCTGGTGCTGACCACCCTGAGGAGGAGGGCCACCCCTCTCATCCGGTACCGGACCCGGGACCTGACGGCCATCGTGAAAGGGGCCTGCCCCTGCGGACGGACCCACCGGCGGATCATGCGGATCAAGGGGCGGACCGACGACATGCTGGTCATCAACGGGGTCAATGTCTTCCCGTCCCAGATCGAAGAGGTGATCATGAAGATGAAGGAGATCGGCAACAATTACCAGATCCTGGTGGAGAAGACCGGGGCCCTGGATCGGATAACCGTCAAGACCGAGGTGACGCCGACCCTCTTCAGCGACGACGCCCGGGACCTGAACGCCATCCGGGACCGGATAAAGGAAAACCTCCGGGCCCTGATCAGCATAAGCCCGGTGGTGGAACTCCACGAGCCGGGCTTCCTCCCCGCCTGGGAGGGGAAGGCGAAACGGGTGGTGGACACCCGAAAGGAGATCCCATGATCTGGAACCCCGAAGCGGAATGCGCCACCCGGGAGCACCGCCGGCGGATGCAGCTGGCGAACCTGAAAAACCTGGTCCAGAGGGTCTACGACCGGGTCCCCTTCTACCGGAATAAGCTCGATGCCGCGGGGATCGGCCCCCGGGACATCCACCGGCTGGAGGACATCGAAAAGCTCCCCTTCACCACCAAGGACGAGCTCCGGGAGACTTACCCCTACGGCCTCCTGGCGGTGTCCCGGGCGGAGCTGGAGGAGGTCCACATGTCCTCGGGCACCACCGGAACCCCGGTGGTGGACGCCTACACCGGAAGGGACCTGGCCGCCTGGGGGGAGGGCATGGCCCGAACCCTCAGCATGGCCGGGGCGGGACGGGGGGATGTGATCCAGAACGCCTACGGCTACGGCCTTTTCACCGGCGGCCTGGGGGTCCACTACGGGGCCAAGGCCATCGGGGCCAACATCATCCCCATGTCCAGCGGCAACACCCAGAAGCAGATCCTCATCATGCGGGACTTTCATCCCGCCCTTCTGGCCTGCACCCCCTCCTATGCCCTGTTTCTCGCCGAGTCGGCCCGGGAGGAGGGGGTGGACATCCGGGCGCTGGGGATCCGGGCGGGCTGCTTCGGGGCCGAACCCTGGAGCGAAAACATGCGCCGGGAGATCGAGGAGAAACTGGGACTCCGGGCCTACGACATCTACGGCCTTACCGAGATAACCGGCCCCGGAGTCTCCTCCGAATGTGAGGCCCAGAACGGCCTGCACATCAACGAGGACCTCTTCTACCCGGAGATCATCGATCCCGCCACGGGGCGGGTCCTTCCCGAGGGGGAGAAGGGGGAGCTGGTCTTCACCACCCTCGTCAAGGAGGGCACCCCCCTGCTGCGCTACCGTACCCGGGACATCACCCTTCTTTTCCGGGACGAATGCTCCTGCGGAAGGACCAGCGTGCGGATGCACCGCCTCTTCGGGAGGACCGACGACATGATGATCATCCGGGGAGTCAACGTTTTCCCGTCCCAGATCGAGGAGGTGCTCATCGCCGTGGAGGGAACGGACCCTCACTATCAGATCATCCTGGAGCGGGGGGACTCCCACCTGGACGAGATGGAAATCATGGTGGAGGTGCAGGAGAAGTTCTTCACCGACGAAACCCGGGGGCTGGAGGTCCTGAGGGGAAAGATCGAAGGGGAGATCAAATCCAAGCTCGGGATCAGCGCCCGGGTGAAACTGGTGGAGCCCAAGACCATCGAGCGCAGCGTGGGGAAGGCAAAGCGGGTCATCGACAAGAGAAAGATCTAGGGAGGTTCGCATGAGGATCAAGCAGATTTCCATTTTCCTGGAAAACGTCTCGGGGCGGCTGGCGGAGGTGACCAGGACCCTGGCGAACGCGGGCATCAACCTCCGGGCCCTGACCATCGCCGACACCGCCGATTTCGGCATCCTGCGCATCGTGGCGGATCAGCCCGAACTGGCCCTGAAGGCCCTGGCCGACGGGGGCTTCACCGCCAAGGAAACGGAGGTCCTGGCGGTGGAGGTGGACGACCGGCCCGGCGGGCTGGCCCACGCCATGGAGATCTTCCGGCGGAACAGGGTCAACATCGAATACCTCTACGTGTCCCTGGAGAAGACCCGGGAGAAAGCGGTGGTCATCTTCAAGGTGGAGGACATCGCCCTGGGAATGAAGATCGTGGAAGAGAACAATCTGAGACCCGCCGGGGGCTTCTGACAGGCCCGAGCGCGCCCGGGGGAGCCGCTGCCCCGCGGGTGCGGCCCGGTTTCCGTCCCGCGGTCCTCCCGCCCCGTCCTCAGGCGGAGGGGACCCGCGCCGTCAGGGATTGTTCACCAGAAAGCGCTCCATATCCCGGGGAAGTCCGGAGACGATGAGGCGGTCTTCCCCCGTCCAGGGGTCCCGGAAACCGATCTCCGCGGCATGGAGCATCAGCCGCCCGGCGGAGAGGGAAAAGTCCTTCCGGAAGGCGAAACGGGTCTCTCCCACCAGCGGGTGCCCCGCGGCCTTGAAATGCAGCCGGATCTGGTTGGTCCGCCCCGTGACGGGCCGCGCCTCGACGATGCTGTAGAGCCCCCGCCGCTCCCGCACCCGGTACTCGGTCCGGGCGGGCCGGCCCTCCAGGGCCCGGGTAAAGACCCCCTCGTCCCGGGCCGGCCGCCCCTGCACGAAGGCCAGATAGGTTTTCCTCACCTCCCGGCGGCGGAAGAGATCCGCCATGGCGTCCCGGGGGGCCCTCCCCTTCCCGAACAGGATGACCCCGGAGGTTTCCCGGTCCCCGGTGGCAGGGAAGGAGCCGGTAGGGGATGCCCATTTCCCGGGTCAGGACCCCCATGAT
>JAKQWJ010000084.1 GCA_029562045.1 Spirochaetota bacterium
GCGATGAAGATCTTCTTCGCCCGGTGGTCCTCGCCGTTCACCCGCACCGTCCGCTCGTCCAGGAACTCCGCCGTTCCCTGCACCAGCGTGGCCCGCTGGAAAGCCTGCTGGAACTTCCTGTCGTTGATGCCCCGGGTTTTCTCCCGAACCACCGCCATGGGGTCCGCCTCCTTCAGCAGGAAATCCCCGTGGATGCCGTAGGCGGCGAGATTCTTCACCCCCTGGAGGGTCTCCGCCGCCTTCAGCAGGGCCTTGCTGGGGATGCAGCCGCTGTTCAGGCATTCCCCGCCGATTTTATCCTTCTCTATGGCCAGCACCGACAGCCCCATGGCGGAACCCATGGCGGTGACCGCCATGCCCGCCGGGCCCATGCCGATCACCAGAATGTCGTAACGTTTCATGTCCAGACCCGCCTTTGGAAAGGTATCGGTCCGGGAGGGTCCTCTCCCGCCGAACCCTCTTGTAGTATGGGACCTGCCTCCGTGTCCAGCCGCCGGCGGGCCGGACGGAGGGGACTCCCGCCTCCCTCCGGGACCCTGAACCCGGGACCCTGAACCCGGGACCTGGACTCCGTACCCGGAAAGCCGGGACCCGAACCCCCGGGGCTCAAACCCCCGGCTTCCCCCGGAACAGCCCCGCCAGGCGGCGGACCAGGCCGAAGGCCGCCAGGCACCAGGCGGCGAGAGCGAGAAAAACGAAAACCCGGGGCAGGACCCGCAGGAAGTCCAGGCCCGTCACCCGGGCCAGCTGGACGGTGCAGACCGTGTACATCCCCAGGGGAAAGACCAGTCCCCAATAGGAGGGGTCGTAGCGCAGGGGGAACTTCTTGAACCCGTGCCGCCAGACGCCGAGGATGATCAGAAGGGGTATCCACCAGGTGGCGGTGGCCCAGAAAAGCAGGGTGATCCCCTTCAGGAAAGGCATGATCTCGGCGACAATCCTCCAGTGGTCCGCCTCCAGGATCAGCACCGACCCCGCCAGGGTGGTGATGGCCATGGCCCCCATGTTGATCCAGTAGGGGGGGGAGAGTTCCTGGGGGCTGAATCGGAAAAAGGTGAAGCGGTAGAAGATGAGGCAGATGACCAGAAGATAGAGGAGAAAACCCAGGAGGAACAGCGACAGGGACAGAAAAAGGACCACCTCCGCCGCGGGCCCGAAGCTCCGGGCGATGCCCGCCCCCGTCACGGTGATGGACTGGGTGGAAACCACCAGCAGGAGCCAGCCGCCGCTCAGGCCGCTTTCCAGGCCGGGCTTGGTCTCCCGCACCGTAACGGCGGCGATGAAGGTGTACAGGATGAGGCCCCAGAGGGCCAGACCCACCAGCCAGAGGACGGAGGCGGTCCCGATGTCTCCGGCGATGAGGTGGAACTGCCGCCCCAGAACGCAGGTTCCGGCGACCAGGGTGAGAAAACCGTGCCCCCGCTCGTGGCTGGTCAGATCCGCCGCTACCCGGGGGAAATCCCGGAAAACCCGGATCAGGGTGAGGATCCAGAGGGCCCCATAGAAAAAAATGTTGATGCCGAACAGGCCCCGGGACACCCGGGGCATCCCCATCAGTCCCGCGGCGATGGACACGATGCCCGTGGCCATGACCAGGGCGAAGTAGGAGGGGGCCAGGTTCCGGGCCCCGTTCCGAATGACGCCGACGACTCCGTTTCCCATAGGTTCACTCCCCCCCATCCCGGTCCGCTCCGGGCAGCTCCCTTCCCAGCATCCGCAGAAACTCTTCTTCGTTCACCACCACCAGTCCCAGTTTCCGGGCCTTGTCCAGCTTGCTTCCCGCCCCCTCCCCGGCCAGGAGGTGGGTAACCGACCCGGATACGGCGGATACGGCCCTGCCCCCCCGCCTCTCCACCTCGTCCATGGCCAGATCCCGGGGCCTGAAACTCCGGAAGCTGCCGGTGACGGCCCAGGTCTGCCCGGAGAAGACCCCCTGCGTCGGGGCAGTCCCGGGAGAGGCGGCCATGGGGAGCCCCTCCGCCCGCAGGTCTTCCACCAGACGGCGGAATTCCGGCCGGGAAAGCTCTTCCAGGATCCGCCGGGCGGTCTTCTCCCCGATTCCGTGGAGGGCGGTGAGGCCCTCCTCGTCCCCCCGGTCCGCCGCCTCCAGGAGCCTGTCCATGGAGCCGAACCCCCCGGCGATGAGAATTTCGGTCACCTTGGTTCCCACCTCGGGGATGCCCAGGGAGGGAAGCAGCACGGAGAAGGGCCGGCGGCGGCTCTTCTCCACCCCGGCCCTGAGGAGCTCCACCTTCTTCTCACCGAAACCGGGGTATTCCAGAAGCCTGTCGTAGGGGATCCGGTAGATGTCCGGGATGTCCCGCACGAAGCCCTCCCGCCACAGGAAATCCATGGTTTCGGCCCCCAGGCTTTCGATGTCCATCCGGCCCTTGCCGGCGAAGAAGACCAGCCGCCCCCGCCTCTGGTCGGGGCAGCCGCCGGTGTTGGGACAGAAGCGGTGCGCCCCCCGGTCTTCCAGGGTCGCGCCGCAGGAGGGGCAGACCCGGGGCATGCGCCAAAGCGGGGCGTTCTCCGCCTTTTCCACCACCCGCTCCACCGCGGGGATGACGTCGCCCCGGCGGCTCACCGCCACCTGGTCCCCCTCGGAGAGTTCCAGGGCGTCCACATAGGCCTGGTTGTGGAGGGTCACGTTGACGATCACCGCCCCGCCGATCTCCACCGGCCGCACCCGGGCAACCGGGGTGACCCGGCCGGTGCGCCCCACCTGGATTTCGATCTTTTCCACCGTGGTGAGCCCCTGGGGGGATTCGAACTTGTAGGCCACCGCCCAGCGGGGGTGATGCCCGGTGGAGCCCAGGCGATCCCGTACCTCCAGCTCGTTGACCTTGAAGACCAGGCCGTCGATCTGATAGGGGAGGCCCGGCCTGTCGCCGGAGCAGCGCCGGATCAGGCTTTCCAGGCTCTCTCTTCCACCGGAGGCGCCGTCCGGCGGCCCC
>JAKQWJ010000101.1 GCA_029562045.1 Spirochaetota bacterium
ACCCGGCCGGGGATGATCTTCCGGGGGTTCTTCATCAGATTGGGGAGAAGCTTTTCGAACTCGTGCTCCCCCTTCTGGAGGGTAAGGAGGAAGCGCTCCTCCTCCCGGCTGATCTCCTCCAGGATCAGGGCCCGCTTCTCACCCAGGATGGGGTAGTATTTTTCATACATGTCCACCACCACCGCGGCGGGGCCCGCCAGAAAGGCTTCGTTCTTCCCCAGCTTCCGGCCGTGGCGGCTTGCCCGGCGGAGGAGGCGGCGCAGGATGTAGCCCTGGCCCAGGTTGGAGGGCTTCACTCCCCGTTCGTCCCCCAGGATGAAGGAGGCGGCCCGCACATGGTCGGCGATGATCCGGATGGACCGGTCGGTTTCCTCGGAGGTGCCGTAACGGACCCCGGTGACCTCTTCGATCCCTGCGATGATGGGGGTGAAGACCTCGGTCTGGTAAACCGACTTCTTCCCCTGGAGCATGGCGGCGGTGCGTTCGATCCCCATGCCGGTGTCCACGCACTGGCGGGAGAGCTTCTCGTAGCTCCCGTCGGCCTTCTTGTTGTACTGCATGAAAACATCGTTCCAGATCTCGAAGAACTTGCCGCAGGAGCAGCCGGGGCGGCATTCCGGCCCGCAGGGAGGGATGCCCGTGTCGATGAACATCTCCGTGTCGGGGCCGCAGGGGCCGGTCTCGCCCGCGGGGCCCCACCAGTTGTCTCCCCGGGGGAGGAAGTGGATCCGGCTTTCCGGGATCCCCAGGCTCTTCCAGACCTCCGCCGACTCGGTGTCCGCCGGCACCTCGTCGTCCCCCTGGAAAACCGTCACCGACAGGATCTCCGGGTCGATCCCCAGCCAGTCCGGTGAGGTGAGAAACTCGTAACTCATCCGGATGGCCCCGTCCTTGAAGTAGTCCCCCAGGGACCAGTTCCCTAACATCTCGAAGAAGGTGAGGTGGCTGGGGTCCCCCACGGCGTCGATGTCCCCGGTCCTGATGCATTTCTGGTAATTCACCAGCCGGTTCCCCGCCGGGTGGGTCTCTCCCAGGATGTAGGGCACCAGGGGATGCATCCCCGCGGTGGTGAAGAGCACCGTGGGGTCGTTTTCGGGGATCAGGGACTTTCCCGATATTTCCTTATGGTTTTTCGATTCGAAAAACCGGATAAATTTCTCGCGCAGTTCGTTGGCCGTCATACCGCGGAATACTACGGAGGCCGAAGAAGGCTGTCAAGCGGGGCGGGACCTGCCGCCCGGGCGACCTATGCCTGACTGTCCCCGACGGCCGCCGGGGACTTACGGCCGGCCGGGGCCGCGTCTTCCGGCGGCGCCGAAGATGCCCGCCCGGCGGGGCGGGCTACTCCACCCAGATGTCCCTTTCCCTGCGGAAGACGATCTTCCCCTCCTCCTCCAGCCGCCGGAGCAGGGCAAGGAAATCCTTGGTGGCCCGGTCCACCTCCTTCCGGGGCACGGGCCCCAGGATCCGGTACTCCTCCGCCACGAAGCCCCGGCGCCTTTCGGAGATGCTGGACAGGACCCGGGCCCGGACGGTGTCGCTCTTTCCCTTCAATAGAAGGGCGATCTCCCGGTCGTCCATCCCCTGGAGCAGCTTCCGGAGGTCCTCGTCCTGCATGTAATCCAGGACATCCATGGTGAAGAGCCGCTCCCGGATCTCCTCCGCCACGTCGGGGTTGTCCTCCCCCAGGTCCCGGAGGATCTTCTCCTCCCGGGAGAGATCCACATATTTCAGGATCTCCGCCAGGATCCCCGTGCCGTCCACCTCCGGCTCCTCAGCCCCCGGGGAGGCGAGACGCCGGGTTTTCTCCCGGAGGGCCTCGTCCATCCGCTCCAGGATGTCCCGTCGGACCTTCCCTTTCCGGGCCATGCGGGTCACCAGCTCCCGGCGCAGCGGCGGGTCGAACTGGGTCAGCAGGGCGGAGGCCGTGCCGGGCTCCAGGTAGGGGAAGATGACCGCCAGCGCCGCCGGGGACTCGCCGCGCAGCAGGTGATAGAGCTGGCGGGGCCCGAAATCCTCCAGATAGCCGAAGAACTTTTCCTGTTCCGCCGGGAGGCTCCGCCGGAGGATCTCCCTCCCCCGCTCCTCACCGAAGGCCCCCACCAGGATCCGGCGGGCCGCCTCCACGCCTCCGGAGGGGTACCGCAGGGACTCCTTTAAAAAGCCGAACTCCTCCAGCAGCTTCTCCGCCTCCGCCGCCTGTATCCCCCGGATGCCGGCGATCTCCCGGGTCATGGCTTCCACCTCCTCCTCCGAGAGGTGGCGCAGCACCTTGGCCGCCTCCTCCTGTCCGATGAGGACCAGAAACTTGGCCGCCTTCCGGAGGGAGGTTTCCCTGCCGGTTATCTTCAGGAGCCCCGGACCCGCCGTCCCGGGAAAGTCGCCGTCCCGGCGGCCCTTCCGCGGCGCCGTGGCCGCCTGGGGCGTCCCCGCGGCGGGCGAGCCCTGCACCGGAAACCCCTCCGTCGGGGCGGCGGGGGGCGTGGGGCCCCGGGGAGAGGAACTCCGGGGCGAGGGGCCCCGGGGCGCGGCCTTGCCGTCCCGCCGGGAGTCCGCCTTGGGAGCCGCCTCACTCCCCCGTCGGGAATCCTTCCCGGGAGGCGGCCTTTTCCCCCCCGGGGCGTCCTCCTCCGGCCTGCCCCCCGGGCCCGTCCGATACGCGTCCACCTTTCGTCGTCGCCCGTCCATGCCCCCATGGTACTCCCTCCGCCGGGGGGGGTCAACAATCCCCGGCGACGCCGGGGCGAAAAAAGAAAAAGTTTCCTCGTATTGACAATTTGTTTCTTGTTCTATATAAATACCCCGTTGTCGCCGCTGTAGCTCAGTCGGTAGAGCAATGGACTGAAAATCCATGTGTCGTCAGTTCGATTCTGACCGGCGGCACGACGACCCCCGCCCGCCGGCGGGGTTTTTTTATTTTCCGGGCCCGCAGGCCCGGGCCGGTGTGCCCGGGCCTGCGGGCGCCGTCCCGCCGGAGGCTTCCCATGGAAAAACTCGACCGCAGACTCGTCCTGTCCCGGGCCGGGGAACTGGACCCCGGGGGGCTCCTCACCCGGTCCCTGCCGGAACGGGCGCTGCAGTTCGGCGAGGGAGGCTTCCTCCGGGGTTTCGCCGACTGGATGATCCACCGGATGAACCGCCAGGGGGTCTTCCTGGGGCGGGTGGTGGTGGTCCAGCCCATCGAAACCGGGACCGCCGCGGAGCTCAACGCCCAGGACGGGCTGTACACCCTGCTTCGACGGGGGCTGGAGGGGGGCCGGGTCCGGGAGGACCGGGAGGTGGTCTCCTCCATCAGCCGGGCCATCGACCCCTACCGGGACTTCGCCGCCTTCCTGGCCTGCGCGGGGCAGAGGGAGCTGCGGATCATCATCTCCAACACCACCGAGGCGGGGATCGCCTACCGGGAGGGGGAGGGCTACGACGAGGCCCCCCCCGCCTCCTTTCCGGGAAAACTCACCCGCTTCCTCCACGAGAGGTTCCTGTGCTTCTCCGGGGACCGGGACAGCGGCTTTCTCATCCTGCCCTGCGAACTCATCGACCGGAACGGGGACAATCTCCGCAAGATTGTCCTGGCCCTGGCGGAGGAGTGGCGGCTGGGGGAGGACTTCTCCCGCTGGCTCCGGGAGGCCAACATCTTTTACAACACCCTGGTGGACGGGATCATGACCGGGTACCCCCGGGAGGAAATCGACGGTCTCCAGAGGGAGGCGGGGTACCGGGACGACCTGTACGACACGGGGGAGCTTTTCCGGCTCTGGGTCATCGAGGGGCCGGAGAGGATAAAAAGGGAGTTCCCCCTCCATGAGGCGGGGATGGAGGTGGTCTGGACCTCCGACATGGGCCCTTACCGGACCCGGAAGGTCCGGATTCTGAACGGGGCCCACACCATGACGGTGCTGGGGGCCTATCTGGCGGGGAAGGACACGGTGAAGGAGTGCATGGACGATCCCCTCATCGCGGGCTACATGAAAAGCACCATCGCCAGGGAGATCATCCCCGTCCTGACCCTGCCGGAGGAGGAGCTGCGGCTCTTCGCCGACGAGGTGCTCCAGCGTTTCGCCAACCCCTTCATCCGCCACTACCTCCTGAGCATCGCCCTGAACTCGGCGGCCAAGTACAAGGCCCGGGTCCTTCCCACCATCATCGATTATTTCCACCGCTTCGGCTCCCCCCCGGAGGGTCTCTCCTGGTCCCTGGCGGCCTTCATCGCCTTCTACCGGGGGACGGAGATCCGGGACGGTGCCCTGGTGGGCCGCCGCGGCGGGGAGGAATACCTGATAAAAGACGACGGGGATGTCCTGGAGTTCTTCCGGGACCTCTGGTCCTCCCCGGCAGGGGCGGACCCGGCCCGGGCTGCCCGGGAGGTTCTGGGATCCCGGCGGCTCTGGGACCGGGACCTGAACGAACTACCCGGCTTCACCGAGGCGGTGGCGAGGCGCCTGAAGGCCATCCTGGTCCGGGGGGCCGGGGAATCTCTGGCGGAGGTTTTTCCCGGGGAATGACGGACGACACGAGGCCGCGGCAGAGCAGGGCGTGGTGCGAGCGGGCTCACTATGACGGGCTATACCTTCCCATGGGAACGAACGGAGTCCCGGCGGCCCGGCTGTGATCGCCCCCCGGCCCCCGGGGGTCAGGCCCGCTGCGAAGGGGCGGCCGCCTGCGGCTCCGGGAGGCCGGGGCCGCAGGCGGCCGCCCCTCCTTTTTTTCTTCTTGCAAGACCGCTTCAAGTAAAGTAATCTGATGGGATAGATCCTCGAGAGTATCCCACGATGAAGGAGGATAACCTGTGTTTCAGAAACAGTTGATGATGCGCCGCGTCCTCTACGCCCTGACGCCGATATTCCTGTTTTCCGTCTATCTCTACGGGTGGCGCAGCGTCGCCGTCCTGGCGGTTTCGCTGATCCTGGGGAGTCTGACGGAGTATATCGTCGAAAAGGGGCGGCAGAAAAAGGTAAGCGAGGCGGTGCTGGTCACCGGCGTTCTTTTCGCCATGGCCCTGCCCCCCAAGACCCCCCTCTGGGTGGTGGCGGTGGGCATCGTTTTCGCCGTCTTCATGGGGAAGGAGGTCTACGGGGGCTTCGGCCGGAACGTCTTCAACCCGGCTCTGACGGGGAGGCTTTTCATCTACATCACCTTCCCCACCCTGCTGGCGGCCTCGTGGATGACCCCTGGAAACTTCGGCGCCGCCGCCGACACGGTGAGCGCCGCCACTCCGCTGATGATGCTCCACTCCGGCGCGGCGGCGGAGCTGCGGCTCTCCGACCTTTTCTTCGGCCTCCACGGCGGCTCCATCGGTGAAAGTTCCATAGTTCTTATCCTCCTGGCGGGAGTCTATCTGGTGTACACCAAGACCGCCAGCTGGCGGATCATCCTGTCCACCTTCGGCTCTGCCGCGGCGCTCTCCATCGCCCTGGACCTCCTGGGGGTCCCCGGCGCCTTCCCGGCGCTGAAGTCCCTGATGAGCGGGAGCCTCCTGTTCATCTCGGTTTTCATGGCCACGGACCCGGTCTCGGCGCCGAAAAAGACGCCGGCCCAGGTCATCTTCGGCATCGTCATCGGCACGGTGGCGGTTCTGCTGCGGCTTTTCTCCGCCTTCCCCGAAGGCACCAGCTTCGCCGTTCTGGTGGGGAACACCTTCGCATCCCTGATCGACGAGCTGGTGGCCCGAAAACCGGAGACAAAGGGGGCAGCAGCATGAACCGGGACAGCGTATTTTACACCATCATTTTTACCTTCATCGTCACCTTCGCCTTCGTCCTTCCGCTGACCCTGGCCGAGCAGGGGACCAGCGAGATGGTGGCGAAAAACACCGAAACCGCCCGCCGCAAGGCGGTCCTGACGGCCATGGACATCCCCTTCACAGGCGACGCGGAAGCGGCCTCCCTGTTCCAGGGCGTCACCGCCCGGGAGAAGGACGGGGAGGTCCTCTACACCTACGACAAGGGGGGAAAGACCGTGGCGGCCAAGGAGTTCTTCGGCATGGGTCTCTGGGGGACCATCAACGGGATCCTGGCGGTGAACGGGGATGTGACCTCCACGGTGGGCCTTCAGATCATCGGGCACAACGAGACCCCGGGTCTGGGGGGGCGCATCGACGACGCCTCCTTCAAGAACCAGTTCCGGGGGGAGGCGCTGAAGGACGGGAAACTGAAAATCCGCTCCGGAGCCGAGGCGGGGGGCGGCCCCGTGGACCCCGGCGACGGCGTGGTGGACGGCATCACCGGCGCAACCCGGACCACCCAGGCCATGGAGGTGATCGTGAACCGGGAAATCGGTGACATCAAAAAGCTTCTGGGAGCGAGCCGATGAACTCAAAACAAGCGAAACAAATCCTGGTGGACAATCTCTGGTTCAACAACCCCATATTCATCCAGATCCTGGGAATCTGTTCCACCCTGGCGGTGACGAACCTTCTCTCCAACACCGTCATCATGACCCTGGGGGTCACCTTCGCCACCGCCTTCTCCAGCTGGACCGTGTCCCTGCTGAAGAACCTCATCCCCCGGCGGGTGCGGATGATCGTGCAGGTGCTGATCATGTCCTTCTACGTCATCATCCTGGACATCCTGCTCAAGGCCTATCTGCCGGAGATATCCAAGAGTCTGGGCCCCTACGTGGGGCTCATCATCACCAACTGCATCCTCATGGGCCGGGCCGAGGGCTTCGCCCAGGGAAACCCGCCGGCGGCGGCCTTCTGGGACGGCCTGACCTCCGGTCTGGGCTACATGTGGGTCCTTCTCACCGTCGCCTTCTTCCGGGAGTTCCTGGGTTTCGGCACCCTCATGGGCTATCCCGTGGCGCCCAAGGGCTTCGTCCCGTGGACCATCATGGTGATGGCCCCCAGCGCGTTCTTCATGGTCGGGACCCTGCTGTGGATCTCCAAGAACATCATGGCCGCCCGGGAAAAAGCCAAGGGAGGTAAAGCATGACTCCGAACATCGCCCCGCTGACGCTCTTCTTCGCGTCCATCTTCACCAGCAACATCCTGCTGGCCAACTTCCTGGGGATGTGCTCCTTCATTTCCATCTCCAAGGACCTGAAATCCGCCAACGGCCTGGGCCTGGCGGTAACCGTGGTGCTGACCCTGACCAACGCGGTCAACTGGGTCGTCCTGCGCTACGTTCTGATCCCGCTGGACCTCCTGTACCTGCGCTTCATCGTTTTCATCATCGTCATCGCCGCGGTGGTCCAGATGCTGGAGATGATCATCGACCGGGTCTCCCCCCCGCTGTACATGGCCCTGGGGATCTTCCTTCCGCTGATCACCGTCAACTGCGCCATCCTGGGCGCCGCCCTGTTCATGGAGATCCGGAAGTACGACTTCGTCCAGTCCGTGGTCTTCGGGCTGGGCTCGGGGCTGGGCTGGTGGCTGGCCATCATATCCCTGGCGGCCATCCGGAAGAAGGTGGACAAGGCGCCGGTGCCGGCGGGCCTCAAGGGCCCGGGGATCACCCTGATCACCATCGGGTTCATGGCCATGGCCTTCATCGGTTTTTCCGGCATGCTGCCGGTGCAATGAGGAGGCCTTCATGTTCCTGACGGTCGTTCTCGCCCCCACGGCGGTGGGCCTCATCGGCGCGGTCCTGGCCCTGTTCATCTCCATCACGGACCTCATCGTCAACAACTACGGCGAGGTGGTCATCGACATCAACAAGGGAAAGCGGAAGCTCACGGTGAAGGGGGGGGCCCCGCTTCTCATGAC
>JAKQWJ010000111.1 GCA_029562045.1 Spirochaetota bacterium
GCTCCGGGACGGGATGGCCCTGTCCCCGGTGTTCATCATCAGGAAGCAGCCCGTGCCGTAGGTGTTCTTGGCCATGCCCGGCTCGAAGCAGGTCTGGCCGAACAGGGCGGCCTGCTGGTCCCCGGCCATCCCCGCTATGGGCACCTCCACCCCGTCGAAAATGTCCGGATCCGTGACGCCGAAGATGCCGCTGGAGGACCGCACCTCCGGCAGCAGGGACGGAGGAATCCGGAAAGCGTCCAGGAGTTTCCGGTCCCAGGACAGGTCCATGATATTGTAGAGCAGGGTCCGGGAGGCGTTGGTGCGGTCCGTGGCGTGGATCCGGCCGCCGGTGAGGTTCCAGAGGAGCCAGGAATCCACGGTGCCGAAGAGCAGGTCCCCCGCCTCGGCCTTTTCCCGCGCCCCGGGAACATTGTCCAGGATCCACATCACCTTGGTTCCGGAGAAATATGCGTCCAGCACCAGCCCCGTGGCTTCCCGGATCCGCGGTTCCCAGCCCTCTTTCTTGAGTCCGTCGCAGATTCCGGCGGTGCGGCGGCACTGCCAGACGATGGCGTTGTGCACCGGGTTTCCGGTTTTCCGGTCCCAGAGGATGGTGGTTTCCCGCTGGTTGGTGATGCCCAGAGCGGCGAGGTCCCTCGGGGAAACCCCCGCTTTTTCCAGAGCTTCCCGGGCCACCGCCAGCTGGCTCACCCAGATTTCCCGGGCATCGTGTTCCACCCAGCCCTCCCGGGGATAGAACTGGGTAAACTCCCGCTGGGAGATGCCGGCGACCCGGCCGGCCCGGTCGAACAGGACCGCCCGGGAGCTGGTGGTCCCCTGGTCCAGGGCGAGAATGAATTTCTTCATGGCATCCTCCGTTGCGGCTTTCATTATACACGAGAAGAGGCCCGGAGGCGATTTTCCCGGCGCCGGCGGCGTTGGCGGAATCATCCGATCTGCATTCACGTTAATCCGTTTATTTTCACAAAACTGAAAAGTTTTACTTCACAAAAACTCATTCATGACTTATACTGATCGTCAGAGCACAATTTTCGTTAAAACGCTGCACTTCAGCGACCTGCCCACTTAACGAAGCAATCGGCGTGAATGGAGGCACCATGAAAGCATCCCTTTCCGCGGCCGCTTCGGAGCATGACATCCTGGGAATAATAAGCCGCCACACAGACAAACCCGGCGCGGTGCTGGGAATCCTGGAAGAAGCCCAGGAAAAAAACCCCTTCAAGTACCTGCCACCGGAAACCCTGAAGCTGATTTCGGAAAAGACCGGAACCCCCCTGTCCCGAATTTACAGCATCGCCACCTTCTACTCCTTTTTCAATCTGCAGCCCCAGGGGGAGCACACCATCCTGGTCTGCCGGGGGACGGCCTGCCACACCCGGGGATCCCGGAGCCTGCTGGAGGAGCTGTCCTGCCTCCTGGGCCGCCCGGATTTCGTCGAAAGCGGCGAGCACTCCTTCACCACCGCTGACAACAAATTCACCGTCAAAACCGTGGCCTGTTTCGGGCAGTGCGCTCTGGCCCCGGTGGTTTCGGTGGACGGCGTCATCCACAGCCGGGTGACCTCCGCCGGCCTCAAGGCCATCCTGACCAGGGTCGGGAAGGGAGGGAAAAAATCATGAGGATAACAGGCTCCGCTTCCCTCGCCGCGCTGCGGGAAAGAGCGGCCGAAAAGATCCTGCCCGGCATTCCGATGATTTCCGTGGGTTACGGGACCTGCGGCATCGGAAACGGGGCGGACCGGATCTATGCCCGCTTCGCGGCGGACATAGCCCGCCGGAAGGCGGACATCCGCCTCAAAAAGACAGGCTGCTTCGGCTTCTGCGCCCGGGAGCCGCTGGTGACGGTGCACCGGCCCGGCGCCCCGGCGCTGGTTCTCGGCGACCTGCAGGAGAAAGAAATCGGCGGGATCGTCTCGGCCCTGCTGTCGGACAAACCCTCCCCCCTGGCGAGGAGGGCCCTCTGCAAGATCGAGGAGTGGGATTTCAGGACCGCCCGGGTGGAATACGGCAAGGGATACCCCTCCGTCCCCCGGTGGAACGAGATCCCCTTCTTCAAGGGGCAGGAGAAGATCGTTCTCCGGGACTCAGGGCTCATCGATCCCGAGGACATCGAGGAATACATCGCCGTGGGAGGCTATTCGGCTCTGGCCAGGGCCCTGGGAGACATGACTCCCAAGGGAATCATCCAGGAAATAAAAAACTCCGGTCTCCGGGGCCGGGGCGGCGCCGGGTTCCCCACGGGAAAAAAATGGGAACTCATGGCCCGCGCCGCGGGGGACATCAAATACATGATCTGCAACGCCGACGAGGGGGATCCCGGGGCCTACATGAACCGAAACGAAATCGAAAGCGACCCCCACATGCTCATCGAGGGCATGGCCATCGGCGCCTACGCGATGAACGTCCGGCAGGGCTTCATGTATGTCCGGGCGGAATACCCCCTGGCGGTGGAAAGGCTCGAAAAGGCCCTGACCCAGGCCAGGGCCCGCGGCCTTCTGGGTGCGGGCATCCTGGGGACCTCCTTCGATTTCGACATCCAGATCGTCCAGGGGGCGGGGGCCTTCGTCTGCGGCGAGGAGACGGCCCTGATCGCCTCGGCGGAAGGCCGCGCCGGACGCCCCGTGCCGCGCCCCCCCTTCCCCTCCGAACGGGGGTATCTGGGAAAGCCCACCACCATCAACAACGTGGAGACCCTCTGCAACGTGCCGGTCATCATCGCCAAGGGCGCCTCCTGGTTCGCCGGCACGGGAACCGAAAAAAGCCCCGGGACCAAGGTCTTTTCCCTGGTGGGCAAGGTCAGGAACACCGGCCTGGTGGAGCTTCCCCTGGGCACCCCGCTGGAGAACATCATCTACCACATGGGCGGAGGAGCGGGAAAGAAGAAGAGGATCCGGGCTGTCCAGACCGGCGGACCCTCGGGGGGATGCATCCCCGCGGAACTTTTCGGGACTCCGGTGGACTACGAATCCCTGGCCTCCCTGGGAGCCATTATGGGTTCCGGGGGCATGGTGGTCCTGGACCAGGACAACTGCATGGTGGACACGGCCCGTTACTTCGTGGAGTTCACGGCGTCGGAATCCTGCGGGAAATGCACCCCCTGCCGGGAGGGCCTCTCCCAGTCTCTGGCCATCCTGTCCCGGTTCTGCCGGGGGGAGGGGGCCGAGACGGACCTGGACACCCTGCAGGGTCTGGCGGAGGTGGTGCAGGACTCCAGCCTCTGCGCCCTGGGGCAGACCAGCTCCAACCCCGTCCTGACCACGTTGAAATACTTTCGGGAGGACTACCTCAAACACATCCACGAACACCGCTGCGAGGCGGGAGTCTGCGAAAGCCTGTTCCTGGCCCTCTGTGAAAACAGCTGCCCCCTGCACATGAACATCCCCGGCTACCTCCAGCTGCTGAAGGAGGACCGGATCGAGGACGCCTTCGAGCTGAGTCTCCGGGACAACCCCCTGCCGGGGGCGGTGGGGCGGATCTGCCACTTCCACTGCCAGATGCGCTGCCGGCGGGACACCATCGACGAGCCGGTGAACCAGGGGGAGATCCACCGCTATCTGGCGGACACCATGTACAAGATGGGGACGGAGAAGCACATCTACGACAAGCTCATCCGGGAAAAACTCCCCAAAACGGGAAAGAAGATCGCCGTGGTGGGCGCCGGGCCGGCGGGCCTCACCGCCGCCTTCTACCTGGTCCGGCTGGGCCACGAGGTCACCATCTTCGACGAGCACCCCAAGGCCGGAGGCATCATGCGCTACGGCATCCCCGACTACCGGCTTCCCAAGGATGTTCTGGAAAAGGAAGTGTCCTTCATCCGCAGGCTGGGCGTCAGATTCCAGATGAACACCCGGGTGGGCAAGGACATCACCCTGGCGGAACTGGAGGGAGGCCACGACGCGGTCTTCGTCGCCGTGGGGGCTCAGAAGGACATCGACCTGGATCTTCCGGGGAAGGACCTGCCCGGGGTTTATCCGGGCTACGAGCTTCTGGAGAGGTTCGCCGCCGGCAAGACTCGGGAGATAGGCAAAAAGGTGGTCATCATCGGCGGCGGCAACGTGGCCATCGACGCGGCCCGGACCTGCCTGCGCCTGGGCTCCGAGGTGACCATCGTCTACCGCCGGGAGCGGGATGACCTGCCGGCGAACCCCGTGGAGCTGGAGGGCGCCGAGGAGGAGGGAGTGACGTTTCTCTACCTGGCGGGTCCGAAGCGGGTGGTGGGGGACGCCTCCGGAGTCGTGGGTCTGGAGGTGGTGAAGATGGTCCTGGGGGACGTGGACGTCACCGGCCGACGGCGGCCGGTTTCCACCGGCAAGACCAGGATCATCCCCTGCGACACGGTCATCGTCGCCGCGGGGGAGCGGGTGGACTCGGATTACCTGAAAGCCTACGGCATCAAGACCAACAAGGACGGAACCATCCGGGCGAACCGTATAAGCCTGAACGCCGGGCCGGCCAAGTTCTACGCCGGAGGAGATGCGGTTACGGGGCCCGCCACCGCCGCGGAGGCCATGGGACTGGCCAAGCAGGCCGCCGAATCCATCGACACCAGACTGATGGGCGAAAAGCGGTTTCACCGGCTGTTCATCAGGTTCGCCTACAAGGACGACGTTCCCTTCGAACCGGCGGCCTCGGAAATGAACGCCCCCAAGATGGTCGCCGTCCGGGACAGGGTGGGGAATTTTCAGGAAATCTGTCTGGGCTACACGGGAGAGCAGGCCCGGCGGGAGGCCGAACGCTGTCTGCGCTGCGACGTGAAGGCCCTGGTACGGTGAGGACACAGGATTATGGAAACACTCATGGATAAAAAGACCGCAATTTGCGAAATCTCCATCAACGGGACGAAGTATCAGGCCCGGCCGGGCGCCACCATCCTGGAAGCCTGCGCCGCCGCGGGCTACGCCATCCCCACCCTCTGCCACCTGCCGGAGGTCTCGTCCAACGCCTCCTGCGGGATCTGCGTGGTGGAAGTGAAAGGGGCCAAATCCCTGCTGCGCTCCTGTGTGACGAAGGTCACCCCGGGGATGGACATATCCACCACCACCCGGCGGGTCCTGGCGGCCCGTCGGACCAACCTGGAACTCATCCTGGCGAATCACCCCACGGAGTGCCTCTCCTGCCTGCGGAACAACAACTGCGAGCTGCAGTCCATGGCCGCGGAGCTGGGCATCACCCAGGTGAGGTTCTCCCCCACCAAGCTGAGGCCCGAACCTCTGGACACCACCTCCCTGTCCCTGGTCCGGGACCCGAACAAGTGCATCCTCTGCGGCCGCTGTGTGGCGGTATGCGAGGAGATGCAAACCGTCAACGCCATCGAGATCTCCATGCGGGGGATCAAGAGCAAGGTCTCCACCTACATGGACCGGGGCCTGGGCAATGTGGCCTGCACCAACTGCGGACAGTGCTCCCTGGTCTGCCCCACCGGAGCCATCGTGGAAAAGGATTCCACCGGGGAGATCTGGAAGAACCTGCTGGACCCGGAAAAATTCGTCGTGGTGCAGACAGCGCCGGCCATCCGGATCGGCCTGGGGGAAGCCATGGGGCTTGCCCCCGGCAGCCTGGTGACCGGCCAAATGGTGGCGGCCCTGCGACGGCTGGGCTTCAGCCGGGTCTTCGACACCCAGTTCGCCGCGGACCTCACCATCATGGAGGAGGGGCACGAGCTGATCCACCGCC
>JAKQWJ010000118.1 GCA_029562045.1 Spirochaetota bacterium
ACCCGCGCGTCATCGTCTTCAGCCGCATCCGCGCGGTGAAGGCCGGGCTCAACGTCACCACCGACCAGCTCGAAACCCACTACCTCTCCGGCGGCCGCGTGCAGAACGTCATCACCGCCATCATCTCGGCCCAGAAGGCCCACATCCCCCTCACCTGGGACACCGCCACCGCGATCGACCTCGCCGGCCGCGACATCGTCGACGCCGTGCAGACCAGCGTGAACCCCAAGGTCATCGACTGTCCCGAACCGTCCAAGGGCAAGACCACCATCGACGCGGTGGCCAAGGACGGCATTCAGCTGCAGGTCAAGGCCCGGGTCACCGTGCGGGCCAACCTGGAAAGGCTGGTGGGAGGAGCCACCGAGGAGACCATCATCGCCCGGGTGGGCGAGGGGATAGTCACCACCATCGGCTCGTCGGAATCGTATAAATCGGTGCTGGAAAACCCGGACCTGATTTCCAAACGGGTCCTGGACAAGGGGCTGGACGCCGGAACCGCCTTCGAGATCCTGTCCATCGACATCGCGGACATCGATGTGGGGGAGAATGTGGGGGCCAAACTGCAGGCCGACCAGGCGGAGGCGGACAAGCGCCGCTTCCAGGCGGAGGCGGAAAAACGGCGGGCCGCCGCCCAGGCCCGGGAGCAGGAGATGGTGGCTCTGGTGCAGGAGAACCGGGCGAAGGTGGTTCTCGCCGAGGCGGAAATCCCCCTGGCCATGGCGGAGGCTTTCCGCAGCGGCCGGATGGGCGTCATGGATTACTACCGGCTCTCCAACATCCAGGCGGACACGGAGATGCGCCGAAGCATCGGCGGTGAAGACAAGGACAGGGCCTGACCGCCGTGGATGAACTGATCTCCACCCTGCTGTATCTCATTCCCATGGCTTTCTTCATCTTCATGCGGCTGCGGCGGGACCGGAAAAGGCGGGAGTCGTCCAGGGGCGCCGCGGCCCGGGGGAAACCCTCCGGGTCCGGGTCGGTGACCCCCCCCATGGGGAAGCGGGTGGCGGCTCGAAGGCCCGCTGCGGAGGGGCCGGAGACGGACAGCGCCCGAACGCAGGATAGCGTCCGAACGCAGGATAGCGTCCGGACGCAGGATAGCGCCCGGACGCAGGATAGCGTCCGGGAATCCCCCGACGAGGGGGCCCTGGCCCTCCTGGCCAGACTGTTCCAGAGCGGTCACTATCCGGGTCGGACCATGACCCGGGAGACCTCCCCCGTGGGGCCTCCTGCGCCCCGGACGCTGGAAAGCGCCCGGGCGCCGGGGGCCGTGCCGGCGACACAGTCCGCCGTCCGGACGCAGGATAGCGCCCGGGCACAGGATAGCGCCCGGGCACAGGATAGTGCCCGGGCACAGGATAGTGCCCGGGGATCGGAGGCGCGTCCACTGTCCGCGACGGCGGGGGAAACGCCTTCCCGCGGGGCGGTTTTTACCGCTCCCCGGGCAAAGCCCCCGGCGCCGCCGGGGACGGGAAAACGTCCGGCGAGACTGGAAAGAATGTCCCCCCTCAGGCGGGCGGTGGTGATGGCGGAGATTCTGGGCAGGCCCCGGGGGATGGGGGAGCGGGACGCCGGCCTCCCGGGTCGGTAGGCCCCGGGGGATGGGGGAGCGGGACGCCGGCCTCCCGGATTGGTAGGCTTCGGGGGACGGGGGACGGGGGACCGGGACGCCGGTCTTTTGGGTCGTTAGGCCCCCGGGACCGGATACGCATTGCGCCGGTCTTTCGGGTCAGACCCCGGCGGATTCCGCCTCCCCCGAGCGGACCGCCCGCCGCACCAGAAAGGGCAGGGTCACCATGACCACCACCAGCCGGGCGGTGTGCATGGCCGCCACCATGGGAACATCCGCCCCGGTCTCTCCCGCCAGGATGATCATCGCCTCCAGGGCCCCGGGGCAGGACCCGATCAGGGCGGTCCGCAGGTCCAGGGCTCCGGAGACGTAGAGCATCCAGCCCAGGATCCATCCGATTCCGAGAAGGACGAATGTAAGAATCAGACTCATGAGGATGTACCGTCTCATGGAGGAGAGAGCCTGGCGGGACATCTGGGCCCCTATGGCGGAGCCGATGATCCACATGGAAAAAAGCTGCCACTGGGGCGGTATCCCCTCCAGCGCCGGGACGAAGGGGTTCGCCAGAGCGGTAAAAAGAATGCCCGCCAGAATTTCCGCGGCGGGAACCTTCCAGGACAGGAAGAGGGCCGCCAGGGGGATGCCGCCGGCCAGGAAAAGCAGCACCACCGGAAGACTCCTCCTGATCGCCTCCGCCCCGTCTCGAAGAACAACCCCCGTCTCTCCGGAGAGGGAGGGGGAGGAAAAAAGTGACATCGCCAGGGGCATGAAGGTCACGATGACGATTATCCGCAGCACATGGAGCACCGCCACCAGGGGGCTGTTGCCGTCCAGGTCGTCCGCCAGAACCACCATGGCCGAGGCCGCGCCGGGGGAGGAGCCGCAGAGGGCGGTGACGAAGGGGACGCCCCAGATCCGGGCCGCCACCCAGGCGGCGAGGTAACTCAAGGAGATGAGTCCCCCGATCATCAGTGTCACCGGAAGAAGCGACGCGGAGATGAGCCCCAGGGTCCGGGAATTGACGGAGATGCCGATGGATACGCCCAGTATGACCCGGGCGAAGCTCTGCAGTTTCCGGGGGGGGAGTTCCACCCCCGGAAAGGAGAGCCGCGCCGCCGCGGCTCCGACCATGGCTCCGGTGAAATTCCCCCCCGGCAGGCCGAAGCGTCCGAAGATCAGGATTCCCGCCAGACCCGCCGCCAGGGGGGGGAGGCTCATGGCGACACGTTTCATTCCGGAGACTCCTCCGGGACGGGACCCTTCTCCAAAGCGCGGAGCATGAGGATTTCCTCCTTCCAGAGTCTGTGGTTGGGGGTTTCCAGGATCAGCGGAATGCCGGAGAAGCGGGGATCCTGCATCAGAAAACCGAAGGCCGCCATGCCGATGTTTCCCTTGCCGATGGAGGCATGCCGGTCCACCCTGCTGCCGAAGGCGGACAGGGCGTCGTTCATGTGAACCCCCCGGAGGCGATTGAAGCCGATGACGGCCCCGAAGGCCGCCATGGTCTTTTCGTAGGCCTCCCGGGTCCTCAGATCGTATCCCGCAGCGAAGATATGGCAGGTGTCCAGGCAGACGCCCACCCGGTCGGGATCCTTCGATCCGGAGACGAGGCGGGCCAGGTGTTCGAACCGCCACCCCACGCTGGAGCCCTGTCCGGCGGTGGTTTCCAGAACCAGACGCACCCCCGGCACCTCCGACAGGACCTCGTCCATCCCCCGGATTATGAGGGACAGACACTCGTCGTCGGACATCCCCCCCAGGTGGCTGCCGGGGTGGAAATTGATCATCGACAGCCCCAGGGCCGCCGTACGACGGGCCTCCTCCTTCAGGGACTCCAGGGATCGCCCGCGCTTGTCCGGGTCGGGATTTCCGATGTTTATCAGGTAGCTGTTGTGGGGAAGCACCTGTTCCGGGGGGATGCCCGAAGAGGCGAGGTTCTCCTTGAACTCCCCGATGCCTTCCTCGGTGAGCGGAGCCCCCTCCCATCGGCGCTGGTTCTTGGTGAACAGGGCGAAGGCCTCGGCTCCTATGGACCGTGCCACCAGAGGCGTGTTCTGCACCCCTCCGATGGCGGGGACGTGGGCGCCGAGGAACTTTTTCGACATGAGGAAAATCTACCCGATGGGAGGGAAAAAATCCAGACTATGGAAGGATTTTTCAGACCCCGGCGGGTCCCCGTCGCTGGACAGGGAGCGGCATCGGCGGTATCATCCCGGGTATGAACCCGAGAATAGCCCGATTGAAGCAGGCCTTTCTGGACAGCCCCCGGCAGGTGGACACCGAACGGGCCGTCATCGTGACCGAAAGCCACCGGCGGAACCGGCATCTTTCTCCCATCCTCCGGCGGGCCCGGGCCCTGGAAGACCTCCTGTCGCGGATGTGCATCGACATACGGCCCGACGAGCTCATCGTGGGAAATCAGAACCGGAACCGCCGAGGCGTCCCGCTTTTCCCCGAGTACGCGGTGGACTGGATCCGGGACCAGATGGACGACTTCATGACCCGCAAGGGGGACCGCTTCTTCATCACCGAAGAACAGAAAAAGACCCTGCGGGAGATCATCCCCTTCTGGGAGGGGCGCTGCCTCCGGGACAGGATCCTCGACGCCGTTCCGGAGGACCTGAAGGAGGTCCTGGCCCACGGTGTTCTGGTCAACGAGAACTACACCATGTCCGGTCCCGGTCATATTTCCCCGAATTACCCGGAACTCCTGGCCACAGGGCTCCGGATCGTGGCCGCGGACTGCCGCGCCGCCCGGGAAGCCCTGGATCCCGCCCTGGAGGATCACGGGGAAAAGAGGGATTTTTACCAGGCCTGCGAGATCGTCTCCGCGGCGCTGGTTTCTTTCGCCGGCCGCTACGCGGAACTGGCGGAAAGCGTCATGGCCGGCCTGGGCTCCTCGGAGGAGGATGAGCGCCGCCGCCGGGAGCTTCGGCTGATCGCCCGCACCTGCCGCCGGGTTCCGGGGGAGCCGGCCCGGGATTTCCGGGAGGCCCTGCAGTTCGTCTACTTCATCCAGGTGGCCCTTCAGCTGGAGGCCAACGGTCTGGCCATCAGTCTGGGCCGTCTGGACCGGACCCTCATCGATCACTACCGTCGGGACATAGCCTCCGGCGCCCTGTCCGAGGCGGAGGCCATGGAGCTTCTGGAGTGCTTCTATCTCAAGCTCAACGAGATCGACAAGATCTACTCCAATCAGGCCACCCGTTTCCTGCAGGGCCCCGCCCACGGCCAGTGCATCACCATCGGCGGGGTGGACGAAAACGGCGGAGACGCCGTCAACGAGCTGTCCCGCCTCATCCTGGACGCCGACCGGGATGTGGGTCTGGTTCAGCCGGACATCGCGGTGCGGATCCATTCCGGCTCCCCCGACGAGTTCCTGCGCCGGGTAGCCCGGAACGTCCAGGCGGGGATCAACAAGATCAAGATCTTCGGAGACGAGGTCATCACCCGATCCATGCGGGGCATCGGCATCCCCGCCGGGGACGCCTGGGACTTCAGCCTCCTGGGCTGCAGCGAGGCGGTCATCCAGGGCAAGACCAACAGCTGGGGGAACTCGGG
>JAKQWJ010000129.1 GCA_029562045.1 Spirochaetota bacterium
GCTCCGCCACAAATGAACAGGATGTTTGATGTATCGACTTGTAAAAATTCTTGTTGCGGGTGTTTACGCCCTCCTTGCGGCGGAACCGACGCAACGGTCCCTTCCATCAACTTCAGCAAGGCCTGTTGCACACCTTCACCCGACACGTCACGCGTGATCGAGGCGCCAGCCCCCTTGCGAGCGATCTTGTCGATCTCATCGATGTAGACGATGCCCCGTTCGGCGGCGGCGATGTTGTTGCCCGCGTTCTGGATGAGCTTGAGCAGGATGTTTTCCACATCCTCCCCCACGTAGCCCGCTTCGGTGAGGGTGGTGGCGTCGGCGATGGCGAAGGGGACCTTGAGCTTCCTGGCCAGGGTCCTGGCCAGCAAGGTCTTTCCCGTTCCGGTGGGGCCGATGATCAGCACATTCGCCTTTTCCAGTTCGATGTCGTCCTCGGATTTCCGGGGGGTCGAAATGCGTTTGTAGTGGTTGTACACCGCCACCGAGAGGACCCGCTTGGCGTAATCCTGGCCCACCACATACTGGTCGAGGAAACTCTTTATTTCCTGGGGGTGGGGGACGTCCTCCATGAAATCGGAGGTAAGGTCCTCGTCCTCCGCGTCCAGGATCTTCTTGCAGACGTGGACGCATTCGTCGCAGATGTAGACCCCGGGTCCGGCGATGAGCTTTCTCGCGACATCGGCGCTCTTGCCGCAGAAGGAACAGACCTTGGCGCTCTCACTTCGAACCTTGCTCATTTTTCTCCCTCACGAGGATCTTGTCCGCCAGACCGTACCGGACGGCGTCCTGGGCGGACATGAAAAAGTCCCGTTCCAGGTCCGCCGCCACCTGTTCCCTGTCCTTTCCGGTATGCAGGGCAAAATAATCGATGGTGAGCTTCTTCAGCCGTATGATCTCCTGGGCCTGCACCTTGATGTCCGACACCTGCCCCTGGACCCCGCCCCAGGGCTGATGGATCAGCAGCCGGGAGGAGGGGAGAACGAAGCGTTTACCCGCGGTGCCGCAGGTCAGGATCAGCGCCGCCATGGAGGCCGCCTGGCCCAGACAGATGGTCTGGACCTGGGGCTTGATGTACTGGATGGTGTCGTAGATGGCCAGGCCCGCGGTCACCGAGCCGCCGGGGGAGTTGATGTACAGGCTGATGTCCCGCTCCGGGTCCTGGGATTCCAGAAAAAGAAGCTGGGCCACCACCAGGTCGGCGGTGAGGTCGACGATCTCCCCGTCGATGAATACGATCCGGTCTTTCAGGAGGCGGGAATAAATATCGTAGGAGCGCTCGCCCGCGCCGGTCTGTTCGATGACGATGGGCACGAGGCCGTGCATGCGTTCATTCATGTGTGGAATCCTTCGGGTTTTTCATTTAAATTAACTATTTCCGCCCATCACGTCCACATAATTCCGTTCCCGGCCCCTGGTCAGGGTGTTCTTTCCCAGGACGAGGTCGAAGAGCTTCTTCTCCGCCTCGTCGTGGCGCAGCATGTCCAGGATGTTGTTTTTCTCGTAGTACTCCCGCAGCTCCCCGGGCTCCATCGAAGACTGTCGGGCCTGTTCGGCGATGGCCGCCTCCAGTTCCTCGTCGGAGACCTGGATCCCCTCGGCTTCGATCATCTTTTCCACCAGAAGGCGGACCTTCAGGCTTTTTTCGGCGCCGGGCTTCCATTCCGCGAAGAGGTCCTCCCTGGTCCGGCCCTGGCTTCGCAGCAGCATGTCCACCCGCTCCTCCGGCATCCGGAACCGGGAGGCGAAGCGGCGCCAGATCTGCTCCAGTTCCGCCGCCACCATGCTGGCGGGAAGGGTGAGGGTGGACCGCTCCGCCACCTGGGTCATCAGCGCCTCGATGGTCAGGCTCCGGACCCGGGAGGCGGCGGACTCCTCCAGCTTCTTCCGGATGTCCTTTTTCAGGTCCTCCAGGGTCGCGTAGGAGTCGCTGATATCCTGGGCCAGTTCGTCGTTGATCTCCGGCCGCTTTCTTTCCCGCAGGCCGGTGAGCTCCACCTGCAGGGTCTTCTTCGCTCCCGCCAGTTCTCTGGATTCGTGGTCCTCCGGGTATTCCTTGGCGATGACCCGGGACTCGCCCTTCTTCATCCCCACGATCTCGTCGTCGAAGCCGTAGGGATTGTACCCGGACCCGATGACGAAGACAAAATCCTCTTTCCGGGAGCCGGGGACCTCCGCCCCCGACGGGTCGAGCTCCCGGTAGGTGACGGTGGCCGTATCCCCCCGCGCGGCGCCGGAATCCTTCTCCACGACGAAGGAGTTCTGGTCCACCAGGATCTCCAGCTCCCGTTTCTCGTCCTCCTCAGTCACCTTCACCACCGGCTCCTCCACGGTGAGCCCCGTGTAGGGCCCCATTTCGATGGTCGGGAAAATGTCGTAGACCACGGAGAAGGAAAAATCCTTGTCGAAGGAAAGCTGGAGGTCCTCCTGGAGTTCCGGCGCGGCGAAGGGGAGGGGTTTCTCCGGGATCTCCTGGAAGATCGTTTTCAGGCTCTCCTCGATGATTTTCTGTCCCGCCTCGGCCCTGATGCCTTCGCCGAATTTGCGCTCCAGCACCAGCGGAGGGACCTTGCCCCGGCGAAACCCGTCGATCTGGGCGTTCCTGGCGTAATTGGCCAGGAGGGTCCGGTATTCCTTCTCCGCCGCCTCCCTGTCTACGGTGACGGAGAGCTTGACCTGGGAATTTTCGAGGCGATCCACTTCTTTGTTGATTATCACGGCCCATTCCTTCTGAAAAAGACTCTGATTTTAACCCTCCGGGGCGGAGGGACGGAACGACGCCGCACCTGTCCGCCGGGTCCGGAAAAAAAAGGCGATCCGGACAGCCAGATCGCCAGCAGCGTTGAGCGGGAAACGGGACTTGAACCCGCGACATCCACCTTGGCAAGGTGGAGCTCTACCACTGAGCTATTCCCGCAAGAAGCAAGTGGCTCACCATTTCGCAATCCGGACCGCCCGACCCGCGATTGCGAGAGAAGGGACTTGAACCCTTACGCCTGAGGCACCAGATCCTAAGTCTGGCGTGTCTGCCAGTTTCACCACTCTCGCAGATCCTACGAAAAAAACCGGCCCATGTCAACATGCGACCCGGTCTTTCCTGAGCCGTGAAGGGATCGAACCTTCGACCCGCAGATTAAGAGTCTGCTGCTCTACCAGCTGAGCTAACGGCCCCTCTTTTTTACGCCCGGCAGGATTCGAACCTGCGACCCACGGATTCGAAGTCCGGCACTCTATCCAGCTGAGCTACGGGCGCGAATACGGCATCCCGTTGCCGAAACAATCCGCAACCGGAGCTCCGCCTCCATGGCGGCAGGGTGGATGACGGGACTCGAACCCGCAACAACCAGAACCACAATCTGGGACTCCACCATTGAGCTACATCCACCACGCGCGTGCGGTTGTACTCTGCACCATATCGCCGTTTTTGTCAATAAGTCCGGGAAAACACCCTCTCCATTTCCGCCCGGGAAGGGACTCCGCCTCTCCCGCGCGAAGCGGTGTCCGGCGGGATGTCCGGCGGGATGTCCGGCGGAGCGTCCGGCGGGGCGGCTGCCCGCCGGGAGTCCCGGACCGGATGAGGGGCGGCGCCGCTGTACGAGGAGGGCCTCATCCGGTATACTGGCAAAAACACGGTTTGGGAAGGAAAACGACATGGTATTGAAGGACAAGACGGCGCTCATCACCGGCGCCACC
>JAKQWJ010000140.1 GCA_029562045.1 Spirochaetota bacterium
CCTCCCCTTGACCTGGAAACTTTTTTTACGTCAGATCCTTCATTCTCTCCATGAGCGACACGATTTCCGTTACCCGGACACCGAAGTTCTCGTCGATGACCACCACCTCGCCCTTGGCGATGAGTTTGTGATTCACCAGAATGTCCACCGGCTCCCCCGCCAGCTTGTCCAGTTCGATGATGGTCCCCTCCCCCATGCCGAGGATTTCCTTGATGAGCTTCTTCGTCCTCCCCAGCTCCACCGTCATCTCCATGTAAACATCCATCAGGAGACTGATGTTTCCGTGTTCCGAGGCGGTGTGCCCCTGCTGGAGCCCCGGGAACTGGACGGGCTGCACACTGGGCGGATGCATCCCGCCGGAGCCGGACGGCGCCCTGTACCCGGGCGCGGCCCCCGGTCCGGGGAAAGCTCCCGGCGGCGTCGGGGCTCGCCCCGGCGCGGGTTTCTGGGGCGCCGCCGCCTTAGGGGCGGGTCCGGCGCCGCCCTTGCCGGCGATGTCGGCGGCCTGTTCCAGCGTGAAGATCT
Source organism: Spirochaetota bacterium (assembly GCA_029562045.1). Taxonomy (GTDB): domain Bacteria; phylum Spirochaetota; class Spirochaetia; order DTKZ01; family DTKZ01; genus JAKQWJ01. The sequence continues at coordinate 526 of JAKQWJ010000140.1, forward strand.
CCAGGATTTTCGCCGGGACCTCCCCCTCGATTGCCACGGGGTAGGAGGCCACGACGAAATCCCCGTCGGGACAGGCAAGATCGTCCCGGCTCACCAGCAGAGCCTCCGCGGGATCCGTCATCACCATGCTTTTCAGCCGGTCTCCCAGCGCGGTTAGAAGGGGGCCGGAGATCTGGGAGATGGACTCCTGCAGGGCCGACAGGGCCGCCTCGTTGAGTTCCACCTCCCCCTGGCCCATCATCAGGCCCGCGATGGATGCGGCGGAATCCCGGGGAAGGATGAAAAAATGGGTCCCCAGAAGACCGTCGGAAAAATTCTGCGACACCAGAACGACCTCGTCATCCAGTTCCAGGGCGAGTCCGTCCCGGTCCGTCACCTCCACCGTGGGGGGGGAGATTTCGGCGGTTTTCGAGACCAGCAGGGACAGGTTGGACGCCATGGCCGGGATCGCCCCCTCCAGCAGCGCTTTGAGTGGGCCCAGATCGGCCGCCTCCCCGCCCGCGGCGGGGCCTCCGCCCCCGGCCTGCCCCAGATCGAAGCCCGATGAGCCCTGAAGCAAAGCGTCTATTTCATCTTGCGTGAGGGATCCGTCGCTCATGCTACTCTTCTCCTTCCGCCGTCAATTCCTCGAACTCGTCCTCTTCCGATTCCGCCAGTTTCTTGACGATCTGCACCGCCAGTTTTCTGCCCACCACCCCGGGCTTGTACAGGAACTTCGCCCGGTTCCCCACCTTCAGCTCCATGGGATCCCCCGCCCGCACGTTGGGCAGCCGGATGACGTCCCCCACTCCCAGAGAAAGGACCTCCCGGACGGTGAGATCCATGTTGCCGATCTCCGCCACCAGGTTCACATCCACCGTGGAGAGCCGCTCCCGCAGAATGTTCAGGTTCTCGGTGGTGGTTCCCCGGCGCACCGAGGAGTACCAGTACTGGGCGCTGAGCTTGGAAATGATGGGCTCGATGGTCAGGTAGGGGATGCAGAAGTTCATCATCCCCTCCACCTCCCCGATCTTGGTTTCCAGCGTGACCAGGACCACCATTTCGGTGGGAGGGACGATCTGGGCGAACTGGGGATTCGTCTCGATCTGTCCCAGCCGGGGCCGCAGATCGATGACCTGGCTCCAGGCCTCCCGCATGTTGCCCAGGATCCGGACGATGATCCCCTCCATGACGGACTGTTCGATGTCCGTCAGGTCCCGGGACACCTTGACGCTCTCCCCCTTCCCGCCGAAGAGGCGGTCGATGATGGAGAAGGTGATGGCCGGGTCAATCTCCAGGACAGCGGACCCTTTCAGGGGGTCCATGTTGATGACCGCCAGGGTGGTGGGGTTGGGAATGGACCGGATGAACTCCTCGTAGGTGAGCTGATCCACCGAAGCGACATGGACCTGGACCAGACTCCGCAGCTGCGCCGACAGGGACGTGGTGGTCAGCCGCGCGAAGGTCTCGTGCATGATGGATACGGTGCGGATCTGTTCCTTGGAGAATTTGTCGGGCCGCTTGAAGTCGTAGATCTTGATCTTCCGCTGCTCCGTCGCGTGGTGGATCTCCTCGGTTTCCACGTCTCCGGAGGATATGGCGCTGAGAAGCTGATCTATTTCATCCTGTGACAGGACTTCGGTCATTCCGTTTCGGTCCCCTCCCCCGGAAACTTACTATAACCTATTATAGTATATAGTTACATATATTTCATCAAAATTCAACCACAGTGAAATTGTCGAAGACCACCGCCTTGACCTTGCCGTCCGTCATGACGGCGTTGATCTTCTCCGTCAGTTCCGCCTTCAGGTCGTTCTCAAACCCCGGCTTCAGCTGCTCCGCCTTCTTGGAGGTGAAGAACTGCCGGATGATGTCCCGGATCTGGGGGGTGCGCTCCGTCAGTTCCGTCTGCACCGTCTTGTTGTTCTTTTCGTAGCCCACCCGGACGTCCACGATGATGGTCGACGGCGTCTCATCGGCGGTCCGGCCCCGGATTTCCCCCAGGGCGGAAAACCAGTCGTACTTCGGCGCCTTGCCGGCGTAGTCCACGGAAACCTTCTGGGAACTCATCCCCCGATCCCCTCTGCCCATGAACATGACGGTGCCATAGGTGACGGTGACGATGAACCCGACGGCCCCCAGCCCCAGGGCCACCCACTTGAGGCTGTGTATGACGACGGCGGGCAGAAACCCCACTTTTCTCGCGGCCCGCACCCCTTCGTCCGCCACCGCCCCTTCATCTTCGCCTTCAAACATATCGTCCGACATGAGTTCTCCTTTCCGCTCCTTAGAGATGTCCGTCCGACAGTATAATGATATCCACCCGCCGGTTGTAGGCCCTCCCCTCGGGGGTGTCCTCCGCCATGAGAGGAACCGTGGCGGCGAACCCCGCCACCTGAAACTTTTTCTCGTCGGCGCCGTATTCCGCCAGGCGGTGCAGGACGTTCACCGCCCGGGCCGCCGAGAGTTCCCAGTTGCTCTTCCAGGGCCCCGCGGGGTCGGTGGGGCTGGAATCGGTGTGGCCCTCGATCCGGAACTTCCTGTCCGCCAGGTCCGGGGAGGTGAGAAGATCCACCAGCGTTTCCAGGGTCCGGCGGGATTCCTCGATATCGATCTCCGCGCTGGCAGGCCGGAAAAAGGAATCCGCCGCCAGAGAGATGACCAGACCCCTCTCATCCTCCTTGACCCGGACCATCTTGGTCCGGATCTCCGGCTGGAAGGCGGAGATGGCCCTTTTCCGGGCCCGGTCCAGGGCCTTTCCCCTCTCCATGGAGGGCAGGGCCATGACGGTGTTTCCCAGTTCCGCCATCTTTCCCGCCTGCAGCGTGTTCCCCCCCTGATGGGTCCCCAGACCCTGGAAGGCCGCCAGGACGATCCGCATCTGGGTGACATCGATTTCGGAGACGTTGAACATCATGATGAAGAAGGTGAGCAGCAGGGTGGTCATGTCCCCGTAGGTGACCATCCAGTCGGGGGTTCCTTCCGGGCATTTCGGACACTTCTTCGGCGCCGGCATTCCTTTCCGCCCCTCCTATCAATCTTTCCCCGATTCCTGCCGCAGACTCTCCCTCTGGGCCGGCGGCAGAAAGGCGATGAGTTTTTCCAGCAGGATCCGCGGGTTGTCGCCGGACTGAATCGACAGGATCCCTTCGATGATGATCTCCTTGGTCAGGCTCTCCACCTTGCTCCGGTCCCCCAGCTTCGCCCCCACGGGAATGACGATGAGGTTGGCCAGGATCGCCCCGTAGAGGGTGGTGATCAGGGCCACCGCCATCCCGGAACCGATGGAGGACTTGTCCTCCAGGTTCGCCAGCATGGCCACCAGCCCGATGAGGGTCCCGATCATGCCGAAGGCGGGGGCCAGCTTTCCCCAGTCCTCGAACACCTTGATGTTGTCGGAATGGCGCTCCTGCAGCTGGTTCAGTTCGTTGTACAGGATGTTCTTGATGATCTCCGGGTCCGTCCCGTCCACCACCAGCTGCACCCCCTTGCGCATGAACTCGTCGTCCAGCTCCTGCAGATTGTCCTCCAGGGCCAGGAGCCCTTCCCTCCGGGCCCTTTCGGAGAACTCCACCAGGATGCGGATGAG
>JAKQWJ010000152.1 GCA_029562045.1 Spirochaetota bacterium
TCGTCGCCGCCATCACCGGCAAGGCGGTGTATGAGGGGCGGCTGGATCTGGCCTCGCTGGTCCGGCTTTACCCCCAGGCCCCGGCGGAGGGGGCGCCCTGGTAGCGGAAATACCGGGGTCCGGGACCGAGCCGGCCCCCGCTCTGCCCGAGTCACGGGTTTCCGGAGCGTCGGAAAAGGGCGAGGGAGGAGTATGGGGCGGAATAATGGAAGGCGGGGGCATCCCGCCGCGCCGCGGCGAAAAGGAGGAGCGGAGGAATGAAAAAAAAGGAAGCCGAGAAGTCCATTCCTCTGGTGGTCTGCGACGAAAGCGGAGCCTTTCTTTTTCTTTCCTCCACCACCGGAAAGGGGTTCCGGAAGAGCCGGGAACAGAAGGCCCTGTGGCTATCCTCCCCCGACTCGGATCGTCTCCTGCCCAGCGGGAAGGAGGCGGCCCTGCGGGTTCTGGAGGACCGGGGAGATTACTATTACTGTGAGGTCCTGGTGTCCGGTGAAGCCGAAGCCCCCGACGGTTCCCTCGATGCGGGCCCCTCCGACGTGCAGGAGCCGCCGGTCCCGGACCTCGGGGCGGCCGATACCGCAGGGGCGGAGGATCTGATCCGGCTGGCGGAGCTGGTGGCCCGCCGCCGTCGGGAGCTTCCCCTGGGGTCCTACACCACTCTCCTTTTTGAATCCGGGTCTCAGGGAATTCGAAAAAAAATCGCCCAGGGGATGGTGGAACTCCTCCTGGCCCGGGACCGGGATTGCGTGGTCCGGGAGGCGGCGGACCTTCTCTTCCATCTGGCGGTCCTTCTGGAGGCGGAGGAGGTGGGTCTGGGACCGGTCCTCAGGGAGCTGGGGCGTCGGGCGGAGTAGCCCGTCCCGACCCTTTTCGGAAGGTCAGCGGATCTCCGCCGCCACCCGATCCCCCATTTCGGCGGTCCCCACGGGGACGCAGCCCGGGGACATGATGTCCCGGGTCCGGTAACCCTGATCCAGAACCCGGGATATGGCCCGGTGGACCGCGTCGCAGGCGTCGTTCATCCCATAGGTGTATTTCAGCAGCATCCCCGCCGACAGGATCTGCGCCAGGGGGTTGGCCACCCCCTTCCCGGCGATGTCCGGGGCGGAGCCGCCGGCGGGTTCGTAGAGGCCGAAAACCCTGCCGTCGGACCCTCCGGTTTCCGCGTTCAGGCTGGCGCTGGGGAGCATCCCCAGGGAGCCGGTGATCATCGCCGCTTCGTCGGAGAGGATGTCGCCGAACATGTTGCCGCAGAGAAGAACATCGAACTGCCGGGGGTCCCGGACCAGCTGCATCGCCGCGTTGTCCACATACATGTGGGAGAGGGCCACATCGGGAAACTCCCGGGCCACCGCCGACACCGTTTCCCGCCAGAAGACCATGGTGGTGAGCACGTTGGCCTTGTCGATGGAAGTGACCCGGCGGCTGCGCAGCCGCGCCGCCTGAAAGGCGGTCCGGGCGATTCTTTCGATCTCCCGGCGGGTGTAGGACATGGTGTCGAAGGCCCTCTCCTCCGGCCCCGAGCCCTCCCGCCCCTTGGGCTTTCCGAAATAGATGTCCCCCGTCAGTTCCCGGACCACCAGGACATCGAAGCCGCCGCCCACCAGGTCCGGCCGCAGCGGTGAAGCGTCCTTCAGCTGGGGAAAGACGATGGCGGGACGGAGGTTGGCGTAGAGGTCGAAGATCTTGCGCAGAGGAAGGAGGGCCGCCCGCTCGGGCTGCCGGTCCGCAGGGAGATGCTCCCATCGGGGACCTCCCACGGAGCCGAAGAGGATGGCGTCGGATTCCCGGCACAGCTCCAGGGTGGAATCGGGAAGGGCCGTGCCGTGACGGTCGATGGCGACGCCCCCCACATCGGCGCGCCGGAACTCGAAACGGATGGGATGGGTTTTTTCCACCGCCGTCAGGACCTTCTCCGCTTCCTTCATCACCTCCGGGCCGATGCCGTCCCCGGGCAGAACCGCGATTTTTGCCGTCCTCATGCCTTCTTCCCCCGCTGCTTCGATTTTCCGCCATTGTAGTGATGGGGAAAGGGCCTGGCAAGACGAAAACCCGGAGGGTCGGGCATTGACAAAAGGAGCGGCATGGGAAAAGCTGGAGACGCATCCGCAGACCTTTCCGCGTCGTCTCCGGGGCTGCGGGGGTTCCGGGGCTGCGGGGATGCAATCGAGGTGGACATGAGGGTATTCCGAAAAATCCGGTCGGCGGCTTTTTCCGCCGCCCCGGCCTGTCTCGCCGCAGCGGTCCTTCTGGCGGCGGTTCTGCCCCTGGTCCGCTGCGGCGGGTCCTCCCGGGAGGCGTCCCCGTCGGCATCCGGAACTGCCGGGACCGTCGATGTGGTGGCCACCCTCTTCCCCCTCTACGACTTCGCCCGGCAGGTGGGGGGAGACGAGGTCTCGGTGTCCCTCCTCCTTCCCCCGGGGGTGGAGGCCCACTCCTTCGACCCCTCCCCGGGGGATGTTCTGAAGGTGTCCCGGGCCCGGGTCTTTCTGTACATCGGCGAGGCCATGGAACCCTGGGTGGGAGGTTTTCTCCGGGGCGTGAAAAACCCGAGGCTCATCGCGGTGGAGACCTCCCGGGGGCTGGAACTGCTCCACGGACACGGCGGGGACCACGACCACGGGGAAGACGGGGAGGCCGGGGGGGCGGATCCTCACGTCTGGCTGGACCCGGTCAACGCCGCCGCCATGGTGGACACCGTGGCCGCCGCCCTGGGGGAGGCCGCCCCGGAGAAGCGGGAACTCTTCCGGGCCAACGCCGCCGCCTACAAGGAAAAGCTCCGGGACCTGGACGAGCGCATCGTCCGGGCCGTGAAGACTTTTCGGATCAAAACCATCCCCTACGGGGGCCACTTCGCCTTCAGTTATTTCGCGAAACGCTACGGTCTCAGCCACATCTCGCCCTACCCCGGCTTCGCCCCCAACGCCGAGCCCACCCCCCGCCGGATCGTCGCTCTGGCGGCAAAAATGAAGGAACTGGGCCTCCAGGTGATCTATCACGAGGAGCTCACCGAACCCCGGGTGGCCCGGGCGGTGGCCCGGGAGACCGGCGCCCGGCTC
>JAKQWJ010000066.1 GCA_029562045.1 Spirochaetota bacterium
AGGCGGTCCGCTAAGTCGGATGTGAAAGCCCTCGGCTTAACCGAGGAAGTGCATCCGAAACTGACGGGCTAGAGTACGGAAGAGGGTTTCGGATGCACTTCCTCGGTTAAGCCGAGGGCTTTCACATCCGACTTAGCGGACCGCCTACGTGCGCTTTACGCCCAATAATTCCGAGCAACGTTTGCACCCTCCGTATTACCGCGGCTGCTGGCACGGAGTTAGCCGGTGCTTGCTAAGAAGGTACCGTCAAGCTCCGACGTATTAGGTCGGCTTTTTTCGTCCCTTCCCACAGAGCTTTACGATCCGAAGACCTTCATCACTCACGCGGCATGGCTGGATCAGGCTTTCGCCCATTGTCCAATATTCCCCACTGCTGCCTCCCGTAGGAGTCTGGGCCGTGTTCCAGTCCCAGTGTGGCTGGTCGTCCTCTCAGACCAGCTACCCGTCAAAGCCTTGGTGGGCCATTACCTCACCAACTAGCTGATGGGCCGCGGGCTCATCTTCAGGCGCATTGCTGCTTTGGCCCCTGGGGCCGAAGCCCCTGTGGTCTTATGCGGGATTAGCAGCCCTTTCGAACTGTTATACCCCACCCGAAGGTAGATTACCCACGTGTTACTCACCCGTGCGCCACTCTACTAGGGGGTTGCCCCCCGTTCGCGTTCGACTTGCATGTGTTAGGCACGCCGCCAGCGTTCGTCCTGAGCCAGGATCAAACTCTCCGAAAGAATCTTGAAAGGTGCCGGGCGAGCCCGGACCCTTTCGACAGATTCGCAGGGGTCTCCTTTACGGCAACTGCTATCCAGTTTTCAAGGAGCGAGGGCCTTTCGGGCCCGGGGCGCGAACTATGCCCCCTTCCGCCTCCGCTGTCAAGATCTTTTTTTTCGAGCCCGACCGCCTCCTTGTCCTCGTCGGCGGCCGGCCCGTCCCGGACTCGTCGTCCGGCGACAGCGGAAAAGCAATTTAGTCGATCCGGGAACCCCTGTCAAGTCCTTTTCAGGGGAGGCCGGAACGACCGTTTCAAGGAGCCCGCCCGGGGATCCGCCTCGGGCGAACGGGGGCGAAGTTTAGACAGGCGAAAGAAGCCTGTCAAGAGGTTTCCACCGGGACCGTGCAACCAGCGGAAATCCCAGGTAGTCGGGTCCCCGGAGCGACGGGCGTGGTGCGCAATGCCGGGTGGCAGCAACGGGGGGCGACGGGTCACGGGGCCCGGAAGTCCTCCGGGTCCCCGAGGCTGGCGGCCGGGGCCGCGGCCTCCTCCGGGGAGAGGTTCAGGCGGGCCTCGGGCTGGTACCCGCCGTGGACCTTCCGGAGGCGCACCAGCGCCAGCATCGGCGGACCGAACTCCCCGCCGGATCCCCGGCGACGGAACCGGAAGCAGACGAGCGGCCGCGTCCCACGGGACAGAACGGCCCGGCCCTCCTCCCGCACGACCACCTCCCCGTCCTGCTCCTGCTCGACGTGGAGGTCCTCCAGGTCTTCCACCCACATGCCGGCCCCCCTCAAGGCGATCCGGGCGCCGCCGGTTCCTGGTCCCGCCACGGCGCCCCGGGCGCCCATTCCCCCAGTCCCGACAGGATCTGCCGGGCCATCCGGACCGGCCGTTCCCGCCTGGCCGAAACGGCCTCCTCGGGCGCCTTCGGGGCGTTCCCCAAAGGAAGATCGTCCGCCCGGGCCCGGTGTTCCAGCAGCGCGGCCACGGGCCCGCCCTCGGTCCGGACGGTCCACTCGACACGGGCGGACAGGGCCCGGAACTCCCCGCCGGACCGCTCGACCACCAGGTCCAGGCGATCCACGCGCCCCGGTCCTCCTCCCCGTTCCGGCGGGACCTCGCAGCCTCCGCCCTCGAGCACCCAGTGCTCCCGCCCGTCGTCGGGCCTCGCCCGGCCGCAGGCGGACGCGATCCGGTAGAGGTCCGCCGATCCCTGGAGGGCGATTCCCTCGAATTCCCGGATGGCGGCGGCCGGGTCCTCCCAGGCCACGAAGGGACCGCCGCTCCCCCGGGTCCAGAGCGCCTTTCCGACGGAGATCGCCGTGAAGGACTCCTCGGCCACGTCCCCCGCGGACAGGGGCACGCGGCGCCGGACCACCACCCGATAATCCCCTTCCGCCGTCCGGTCCATCTGCCGCAGGTCCTCGATGACCCGGGGTTCCTCCCCCTCGGCCTGGACCCGGATCGTCGTCTCGGCCTGCCACCGGAGGCTTCGCCCGCCCTTCCAGAGGGCCGGTCCCACGGGCCCCGGAACCGGATCGGTCCCCTCCGGCCCAGGGCGAACCGCCACCGGCGGCGGGCTCGGCGAGCAGCCCCCGAGGGCCAGGATCGCCCCCCAGATCGCCATCATCCGCGCCCGCGCCGCCATCACTTCCTCTCCGTCAGCCCGTCGGCCCCCCGGGTCCGGGTCCCAGCCGGTCCCCGATCTTCAGGCGGCGCCCCGCCAGCAGGTCCCGGACCGCCATCCGGCGCCCTCCGGCCGGCTGGACCTCCCGCAGGCCGAGCAGGCCGTCCCCCGCCTGCACCCACAGGATTCCCTGGTCCAGGGCCGCCACGGTTCCCGGCATCCCGGGACCCACGGTTCCGGGTCCCGGACAGGCCGGGGCGAACCATCGCAGGCGCAGTCCCCCGGGCCCGAAGGAGAAGGCCCCGGGCCACGGCTCCACGCCCCGGATGCGATCCGCCAGGGCCTTCCGGGATTGCGTCCAGTCCAGCAGGCCATCCTCCTTCGTCAGGGGAGGGGCCAGGGTGACTCCCTCGGCGGGCTGGGGTCTCGGGGCCAGGGTCCCCTCGGCGAT
>JAKQWJ010000193.1 GCA_029562045.1 Spirochaetota bacterium
ACCCTGGCGGCCCGCCAGCCCCCTCCACCAGGCTTCATCCCGGATAAGGAAAAATCGCCCCGATTCGTCCCTGCCGTCGGCACCCATCCCCGGGCGGGAGAGGGAGACAGAAAAGAAGAAGAGGCCCCCCGGTTCCAGGACGCGGCGAACCTCCCGGAAGACCCCGGGGAGACTGTCTTCTGTCAGGTGCATCAGCATGGCCAGGGCGCAGACCGACCCGTAGCTCTCATCGGGGATAGTCTCCAGTCCCTCGGGGAGGGCGAGGAGGCGCAGGCGGCCCCGCAGCTCCGGGTGAAGGCGGAGGGCGGCCCGCAGCATCGCCGGGGAGGCGTCGGTGGCCTGGATGTTGAAGCCCCGGCCCAGGAGCCAGGCGGCGTCCCGGCCGGTGCCGCAGCCCAGCTCCAGGATGGGCTTTCCTTTGGGGAGGACCTCCTCCAGCCGGGAATGAAGGAGCCCCAGCCGGGAGGCCTCGTAGCGGGGGGCCAGCTTCTCGGCGTTTTTTTCGTAGTAGTCCAGGGTTGGGTCCTGCGGGGGCATGGGTTTCATGGTATCATTCCCGGGGATGATGGACAACGCCGTTGGGGAGTGGATGGAGGGGGAGGGGTACTTCCTTCACGAAATCCAGGGGCCCGCCCATATTTATCGCCACCACCGGGAGCCCCGCCTCGTCATCGTGGACCGGGGGATCTGCCAGGCGGATCGGATGCCCTACAGCGAATACACCCATCTGCAGAACCGGCTGATGCACGGCCACGACCGGCTGTACCGCTTTGTGGTGGACACGGAAGAGGAGCTCCGGGAGGCCCGAAAGGAGTTCTCCCTTCTGGCAGGGCGGGAGGCCGGGGACGAGGTTGATATTGAAACCCCGGGCCACACCGGAGACCGGGGGGAGTACAGCATCGATCCCAGCCCGCTGGAAGCCCATTTCGAAGAGGCCTTCATCGACATATACGGAAGGGAGAGCCTGGATCGGGTTCTGCGGGAGGCCTCTTTTCCCGACATCTACGGCAGGGAGCGCTATTTCGATTACCTCGTGGAAGTGAAAAAATCCGGGGAGCCTGGGGCGGGCGCGTACTGGATCGCCATCGAACAGAACGGGGAGCAGTACCACCATCCTGCCGTCGTGGGAAAGACCCGGTACCGGTCCCAGCTTCTGAAGCAGAACTCCTTTGTCTCCTGGGGGAACAAGCTCTACCGCTGGTCCTTCGGCGGCATGATCGACCGGGACAACTTCATCCAGGATATCCGGCGTTATCTGGGGGAGGGGAAGGATTTTCTCACCACCAGCTTCATCAAGGCCGGCCGACGATTCACCCTTTTTCAGCATCAGGATTCGGTGCTGGAGGACATCCGCCGGGCTCGGGAGAGCGGGCAGAACAGTTTCCTCGTGGTTCTTCCCACCGGCACGGGAAAGACCCAGATCCTGATGGAAGACCTCCACCGCCTGCATCGGGAACGGGGGGACGGGGCTTTCAGGACCCTCATCCTGGTTCCCACCCGGGCGATTCTGAGGCAGACGGAGGAAAAACTCGCCTCATCGGGCCTTTTTTCTCCCCGGAGGCTGAAGGAGATCCGGGTTTCCACCTACCAGGGGATGATCTTTCGCTACCGGGACTTCCCGCCCGATCATTTTGACTATGTGGCTGTGGATGAGGCCCATCATGCGGCGGCACCTTCCCTGAAACGGGTGGTGCAATACTTCACCCCCTCCTCCCTCCTGGGGATGACTGCCACGGACAAGCGCCTGGACATGAAGAGGCTGGAGGATATCTTCGGCTCCTACGACACCCGCCTGTCCCTGAAGGAGGCCATCCTCCAGGGGATCCTGGCACCCATCCGGGCCTTTCGGGTGCAGAGCAGCCTGGACCTGTCCCGGATCCGCTACAACGGCCGGGACTATACCCAGTCGGACCTGCAGCGCCATGTCTTCATTGAGTCCCGGGACCAGCTGGTGACGGACATCGTAAAGAAGTACTTCGCTCGGGGCCGGCTGGAGAAGCAGGGGCTGGTGTTCTGCGTCAGCGTCCGCCACGCCGAGTCCCTGGCGGCCCGCCTGACCCGGGCGGGGATACCCGCCGCGTCGGTGAGCGGGCGGGACAGGAAGTCGGAAGATTATATGGAAGCCTACCGGCGGAAGGAGATCCAGTTTCTCACCTCCTGCTCCCTGATCCACGAAGGCTGGGACAGCCCCCAGACCAGCGTCATCGTGATGGCCCGCCCCACCATGAGCAAGACCCTTTACACCCAGCAGATCGGCCGGGGAACCCGCCGCCACCCCGGAAAGGAAGCCCTGTACATCATCGATGTGGTGGATAATTACGATGCCCTAAAAAGCCCCTGGAATATCCACGCCCTGACCGGTTCGGTTTATTACAAGCCCTGGGCGGACATCTTCGCCGCCGAGGCCCCCGTCTCCTACGGCCGAGAAGAACTGGTCCTGGCGGGGTTTTACGAAAAAGAGCGCAAGATAGAAAAGATCAGCATCTTCACCTTCGAAAAGGAGTACGGGGACTACCTCAGCACCGAGCAGCTGGCCCGGGAACTCTTCATTTCCACCGGGACGGTGAAGAACTGGATCCGAAAAGGCGGCCTGACGCCCGATGTGGTCATCCCCTTCGGTCGGAGCCGCCTCGAGTACTTCCATCCGGACAGGGTGGATGAGATCCGCCGGGAACGGGGGCTGGGGGTGCACGACGAGACCACCATATATAAGGACTTTTACGAGTTTCTGGAGAAGGGAGATTACACCTTTTCGTACAAGATTGTCTTTCTCCTCTCCCTTCTCGCCCTGGCGGACCGGGACGGCAACTGCTCCCTGGATTCCCTGACCGAACTCTACCGAGGCTTTTACCGGGACCGGCACGCCGCGGGAAAGCCCGTGGACCGGGAACTCTGCCCCTACACCCCCCGGCTCCTCGCCGACTCCGCCGCCGTTCAGCGGAGCATCCTGGCCAACCCCTTCGAGAAGTTCGAACGCAAACGGTTCATGTTTCATGTAAAGACGGGGAAAAAGGACAGGGACGAAAACCCCCTCCACCGGGACCTGAACTCAATCTCCTTCTCCCA
>JAKQWJ010000200.1 GCA_029562045.1 Spirochaetota bacterium
TCCCGGGCTGCGCCCGGGCCGCCTTCGGCAGACGCCTTTTACAGGCGGTCAGGGCCGTCTTCGGCCCGAACCCGACGGGCCCCGCCGGGCATCGCCCCGGACCGGCGGGACCACCGGGGCGTTTTTTCACCCCAGTTTGAAGCTGGACACGATGGACTTCCCCCGGGACTTGTTCATCCCGTAGATGATGCTGAACACCACCACCAGAAGAACCACCGACAGGGCGCTGGCCTCCCCCAGTTTGCCGTCCGCCACCGCCCCGTAGATCTGGATCGGCACCGTCCGGGTCTTGGAGCTGTACAACAGAATGGTGGTGCTCAGCTCCTGCAGCAGGGTGGTCAGGGTCAGGATCGAGCCGCTGATGATGCTGGGAAGGATCAGCGGCACGCTGACCCGGCGGAAGGTGTAGAACCAGTTGGCCCCGGCGATGGTGGAGGCCTCCTCCAGGGCGGGGCCCAGCTGTGACAGGTTGGCCGCCACCGACCGGTACACGTAGGGGGTGCGGCGCACCATGTAGGAGATGACGATGATGGTGTAGGTCCCCGTCAGCTTCAGAAAACTGCTGCCGCTGAAGGCGGACAGGAGGGCCACGGACACCACCGTCCCGGGCAGGATGAAGGGCGCCATGACCGACAGGTCCAGAAGGGCCGCCCCCCGGGGCTTCTTCCGCTCGGTGATGTAGGCGATGATGCTTCCCAGAACCGCCGCCAGCGCCGTGGCCAGGGCGGACAGGAAAAAGGTGTTGAACATCTCCTTTCCCGAATAGGAGGGTATCCGCAGGAAGTTGGCCAGGGTGAAGCCTTCCGGAAAGAGACCCACCCAGCTGGTGGCGAAGGACATGACGATGATGGTGAGCTGGGGAAGCAGGGATGCCGCCAGCACTGCGGCGCAGTACAGAATCGCCACACCCCGGACCAGCCTGCCCTGGTGCAGCTGAATCTCCCCGTGGGTGGCGGAGATGGTCTCGTACTCCCGCCGGCTGATCATGCGCTTCTGCAGCCACAGGACCAGGGCGGTGATCAGCACATTGACGATGGCGATGGAGGCCGCCCCGTTCAGGTCCCAGAAGCCGTTGACGCGGAAATAGATCAGGGTGGGCAGAACGTATTTGTCCCCTCCGATGACGGCGGGGATGCCGAAGTTGCCGATGGCCCGGACGAACACCAGCAGACCCGAGGCTCCCAGGCTGGGCAGGATCAGGGGGAGGGTGACGGTGCGGAAAATCCTCCATCGCGTGGCCCCCATCAGCATGCCCGCCTCCTCCAGCAGGGCGTTGGCGGAGGCGAAGGCCCCGTAGGCCAGCTGAAACACGAAGGGGTAGTAGGTCAGGGTCATGCAGAGGATCATGCCGAACATCCCGTAGATGGGGGGAACCTGGAGCCCCAGGGGGGACAGCAGCCGGTTCAGGAAATGCCGGAGCACCCCGTTGCGCCCCAGAAGGATGACCCAGGTGAAGGCGCCGACGAAGGAGGGCATGATGATGGGCAGGATACCCAGGGAGAGCATCAGATTTTTGGCGGGCATCCTGACCCGGGCGACGAAATAACCCATGGGAACCCCCATGAGGACCGAAAACACCGTGACGGCGAAGCTCACCACAAAGGAGTTCCACAGGGCCTTCAGATACATGGGGCTGTCGAAGAATCGGGCGAAGCCCTGGAGGGAGAAGGAATCGAATACCAGCTTGTTCCCCGCGGGCATGAAGGCCCGCAGCACCGTCACGGCCATGGGGTAGATCAGGAACAGGACAAGAAAGGTCAGGGGAAGGGCGAATACCAGATAGGGGGTGAAGTCCCGGCGAAAAAACGTCTTTGCGGAGACCGCGAAACCCTTCCCCGGGTTCGCCCCGCCCGGCCGCCCCCGCATCAGTCCGCCTCCCGGGGAAGAAAGAGGAAGGGCAGGCCGGGCTTGAAGGCCACATGGACCCGGCTCCCTTCGCGGACATCCGGCGGCATCGACGGCATGTCCACCTCCACCGCGGCGTCGCAGACCTCCCCATCGAGGAGCGCCTCGTACCGCACCACCTGCCCCAGGTGCTGGATGATCCGCACCGTTCCGGGCAGGGATCCGGGAAGGGGCCGCGCGCCCACCTCCAGGTGCTCAGGCCGGGCCCCCACCAGCACCTTCGCGCCGGCCCCGATTTTCGCCGCGCCGGGGATCCGGTTCTTCTCCGGCGGAACCGTCACCTCCACGGCGACGCCTTCCAGCCTCGCCCGGTCGGCCCCCGTCAGCCGGGCATTGAAGAAGTTCATCTTGCCGATGAAATTGGCCACAAAGGCGTTGTTCGGCCGGGTATAGAGGTGGTCGCTGGTCCCGATCTGCTCCACCACC
>JAKQWJ010000202.1 GCA_029562045.1 Spirochaetota bacterium
CGCACCAGCGCGAACACCGCCTCCACCGGCAGGACCTTCGCCGCCGCCAGGGCGGCGTACTCCCCCAGGCTGAACCCCGCGACTCCGGCGGGAAGGATTCCCCGATCCTCCAGCGCCGCCGCCGCCGCCAGGTTGACCAGGGTTATCGCCCCCTGGGCCTTGTCGGTGGCCCGCAGGTCTTCCTCGGTTCCGTGGAAGAGCAGTCTCTCCATGTCCGTCCCCAGGGCCTCCGATGCGGTTCGGAATAGCTTCCGGACCGAGGCATGGGCATCGAAAAGGTCCTTTCCCATGCCGGGGTGCTGGGCCCCCTGACCGGGAAAGAGGAAGGCTGTTTTCATGGGGCCGACACTATCACAGGCCCTCGATGCTGTCAAGTCGGCCACCGACCGATAAAACGTTCTAAACTGCGGCGGCCGATAATTTTACTGCACTCCGGTTTTTTCAGCCTCCCCCGCCGGGTCCCGGGGAGCCGGACCGGGTACGGCGTCTCACAGGGCCCCTGCCCCGGCCCTGCCCTGCCCCTGCCCCGGCCGGTCCGGGGGTCTTGAAACAAAGGAAAAGTCCGTCTATGATTCCGTCAATCGGTCCAAAAATCTCCTAAGGAGCGGAAAGTGATACAACACGGGATCTTTCTGATGTTCATCGGAATGGGCGTGGTCTTTATCTTCCTGGCGATCCTCGTCTACATCGTCCAGCTGATATCGGTCTTTTTGCAGAAGTTCTTTCCCGAAGAGGAAGAAGCTCTCCCCACCGCCAGACCGGCGGCGGTGTCCCGGGACGGGGAAACCGCGGCGGCCATCGCGGCGGTCACGGCCTTCAAAAATCGCTGATCAAAACAAAAAGAGGTAGCAGTAAATGAAAAAGCGTGTCCATTTCATGTGCACCGCCTTCCGGGACGGGTTTCAATCCGTTTACGGGGCGCGGGTCTTTTCCAGAGACTTTCTCCCCGTAGTCCAGGCGGCGTCGGCGGCGGGAATCAAGCATTTCGAGGCGGGCGGCGGCGCCATGTTCCAGTCCCCCTATTTCTACTCCAACGAAGATTCCTTCGTCATGATGGATAATTTCCGCAAGGCCGCCGGCCCGGAGGCCAACCTCCAGACCCTGGCCCGGGGAATCAACGTGGTGGGTCTGGATTCCCAGCCCCGGGACATCATCAAGCTCCATGCCCAGCTCTTCAAAAAACACGGAATCACCTCGATCCGGAACTTCGACGCCCTGAACGACGTCAACAACCTGATCTACTCCGGCCAGTGCATCCACGACGCCGGGCTGAAGCACGAGGTAGTGGTGACGATGATGGAGCTTCCCCCGGGAACCCCCGGAGCCGAAAAGGCCCACACCCCGGAGTTCTACCTCAAAACCCTCCGGGACATCCTCGACGCGGGCATCCCCTACGACTCCGTCTGCTTCAAGGACGCATCGGGGACCTCCGTCCCGACGAAGGTCTTCGAAACCATCAAGGGCGCCCGCAAGATGCTGGGCGACAAGGTGCACCTGGTGTTTCATTCCCACGAAACCGCCGACGTCTGCATCAACCAGTACATCCTGGCCCTGGAGGCCGGGGCGGACCAGGTGGACCTGTCCCTGAGCCCGGTCTCCGGCGGAACCTGCCAGCCCGACATCCTGTCCATGTGGCATGCCCTGCGGGGGACCAATTTCGATCTGGACATCAATGTGGCTAAAATCATGGAGCTGGAGCAGTTCTTCAAGGACAGCATGGCGGACTACTTCCTGCCGCCGGAGGCCACCATGGTGGAGCCTCTCATACCCATGTTCCCCATGCCCGGCGGGGCCCTGACCACCAACACTCAGATGATGCGGGACAACGGCCTGATGCACCGGTACTCCGAGGTCGTGTCCGCCATGGGGGAGGCGGTCCAGAAGGGAGGTTTCGGCACCTCCGTCACCCCGGTCTCCCAGTTCTACTTCCAGCAGGCCTTCAACAACGTGATGTTCGGCAAATGGGAAAAAATCGCCGACGGCTACGGCCGGATGGCCCTGGGTTACTTCGGCAAAACCCCATCCGAGCCGGATCCGGAGGTGGTGCGCATCTCCCAGAAGCAGCTCAACCTGGAACCCACGAAAGAAATCGCCGTGGACATCAACGACCGGAACCCCAAGAAGGGCATCAAGGCCGCCCGGCAGATGCTGGAATTGAACGGCCTCCCCGTCAGCGACGAAAACATTTTCATCGCCGCCACCTGCCAGGACAAGGGGATCCAGTTCCTGCAGGGCAAGGCCACCATCGGGGTCCGCAAGGGAGCCAAGAAGAAGGATGGCGACCAGGACGAGGCGAAATCCTCCTCGGGCATCTACACCGTCACCCTGAACGGCCGGCCCCTGGTGGTCTCGATCCAGGGTTCCACGGCGGTGGTCAACGGTGTCAGCTACAGCGTGGATGTCAAAGAGGGCGCCGAAGCGGCTCCCAACCCGGGCGCTCCGGCCTCGGCCGCCGTGGGAGGCGCCCCGGTGAATGTGGAAGCCCCCCTCCCGGGGCTGGTTCTGCGGCTCTCCTCCAAGGTGGGGGACCCGGTCAGCGCCGGGGACACCATCATGGTGCTGGAATCCATGAAGATGGAAGCCCCGCTGAAGTCCCCCATCGACGGGGTCATAACCGCCATCAACGCCGCCCAGGGCGCCCAGGTCCGGACCGGGCAGACTCTGGCGGTGGTGACCCCCGCGGGCAGCGCCTCCGCCGCCCCCGCGGCGGCCCCGGCGAACCCCGCTCCCGCGGCGGCTCCCGCCCCTGCTGCCCCGGCGGCATCCACCGGAGAGGCGCTTGTCATCGAAGCCCCCCTTCCGGGCATCATCCTGCGGCTGACGTCCCAGGTGGGGGACATGCTGAACGAAGGGGATACGATTCTCGTGCTTGAATCCATGAAAATGGAAACCCCGATCAAGGCTCCCCGGAGCGGGAGGATCGCGGAACTCAAGGTAGCCCAGGGAGCCCAGGTCCGGACCGGTCAGGTCCTGGCGGTTCTGGCATAAAAGGGAGGAAGGAATCCTTATGTCATTCTACGATGTTCTCTACGAGATCTGGATATCCACCGGAATCGTCAACTTCAACTGGGGCCAGGTGGTGATGATTTTCGTCTCCCTGCTTCTGATCTATCTGGCCATCAAAAAGGAGTTCGAGCCCCTCCTGCTCCTGCCCATCGGGTTCGGCGGTCTTCTGGCCAACATCCCGGTGGCGGGCATCGCCGACCTGTCCATCAGCATGCTGAACCCGGCGACCCAGGAGGTCATAACCAAGGCCGGCGGCTTCATCGGGCAGATCTACGGCTTCGGCATCGAGGCCGGTCTGTTCCCGCTCTTCATCTTCATCGGCGTCGGGGCCCTCACCGACTTCGGCCCCCTCATCGCCAACCCGAAGACCGCCCTGCTGGGCGCTGCGGCCCAGCTGGGGATCTTCGGCGCCCTCCTGGGCGCGCTCCTGATGACCCGGTTTCTGGGCTTCAATTTCAACCTGGCCGACGCCGCCTCCATCGGCATCATCGGCGGGGCCGACGGCCCCACGGCCATCTTCCTGGCCTCCCGGCTTTCGCCCCGGCTCCTGGGGGCCATCGCGGTGGCGGCCTACTCCTACATGGCCCTGGTTCCCATCATCCAGCCCCCCATCATGCGGCTTTTCACCACCCACAAGGAACGGTCCATCAAGATGGAGCAGCTGCGGCACGTCTCCAAGACCGAGAAGATCATCTTCCCCCTGGCGGTTCTGGGCATCAACATCCTGCTTCTCCCCAGCGCCACCCCCCTCATCGGGGCCCTGATGTTCGGGAACCTGATCCGGGAGAGCGGGGTGACCGAGCGGCTTTCCCAGGCCGCCCAGAACGAACTCATCAACCTGGTCACCATCATGCTGGGTCTTTCGGTGGGCTCGAAGCTCAGCGCCCACCAGTTTCTGCGGGTCGAGACGCTGGGAATCCTGGCCCTGGGGCTCTTCGCATTCTCTCTGGGCACCGCCGGGGGGGTGTGGCTGGGCAAGCTCATGAACATCCTGTCCAAGAAGCCCATCAACCCGCTCATCGGCGCCGCCGGGGTCTCCGCAGTCCCCATGGCCGCCCGGGTGGTGAACAAGGTCGGCCAGGAGACCAATCCCAACAACTATCTTCTCATGCACGCCATGGGTCCCAACGTGGCGGGGGTCATCGGCTCCGCCGTGGTGGCGGGGGTGCTCCTGTCCCTGGTGCCCAAACTGATGGGCAGTTAGACCCGCGCTTCATGTGCGTACGCGGCCCGGCCCTGAGGACCAGTCTTCTGGTCCTGGGGGCCGGGCTTTTTATTTTAAGGTATTTCTATATTAACAAGCTCCGGCCCTGAGGCCGGACTTTCTATTTTAAGGTATCTCCAAGCAAATCAGTTCCGGCCCCCGGGGGCCGGTCTTTTTATTTTTAGGTTTCGTTTATACTAACCAGTTCCGGCCCCCGGGGGCCGGTCTTTCTTTTCATCTTGACCCTCCGCCGAAAAATCACTATCATCCCAGTGTTTTACGATTCCGACAGAACCGGGATGCAAAAGCGTGTCATGTTCCGCAACCACATTATCAGGAGAGGGTAAATGAAACTCGAGCTCAGAAAAGGCGTTGATATCATTTCGGACCTGGGGGGCATCAAAACCCTCGCCGAAGCGCGAAAAGTCTTCGAAAAGAAGATGGACAAGGAAAATCTGGCGAAAATCGGAGGGATCAAGAACGAAGAGGTCCTCATCAAAATCGCCAACACCGCCGCCTACATGGGGCCCGACAGCATCTGGATCAACTCCTCCAGCCCGGCGGATTTTCAATACGCCCGGGACATGGCCCTGGAGAACGGTGAGGAGTTCAAACTCAAACTTCCCGGTCACACCTGCCATTACGACCTTCCTGAAGACCAGGGGAGAATGGTGGACAAAACCTACTACATCTCCAACGAGGGAGAGGATGTGTCCAGTCTGTCCAAGAGGATGGACCGCCGGGAAGCCTACGAGTACATAAAAGAACAGTACAGGAATATCATGAAGGGCAAGCAGATGACCGTCTCCTTCTGGAACCGCGGTCCGGTGGGCGCCAAGGCCGCCATCCCCGCCGTCATGATCACCGACTCCTTCTACGTCGTGCACTCCGGCAACATCCTGTACCCCACGGTGTACAAGAACTTCGACGCCGAAGTGGCCCGGGGGAACGTTTACTTCTTCAACACCCACAGCTACGGCCGCTTCAAGAGCGAAGACATCCCCAAGGCGCGGATCTTCATGGACCGGAGCTGGTACACCACCTACTCCATGCACTGCACCTACGCCGGCAACACGCTGATGCTGAAGAAGGGCAACCATCGCTTCGCGGTGGACCACAGCACCTACTACCGGGTGGAAGACCAGATGTCCGAGCACATGTTCATCACCGGTCTCACCGGGCCCGGCGGCCGCAAGACCTTTTTCTCCGGCGCCGCCCCCTCGGGCTGCGGGAAAACCACCACCGCCATGGTGGGCACCGACTTCATCGGCGACGACCTCGCCCAGATCTGGATCGAGAAGGACGGGACCATGCGGGCGGTGAACCCGGAAATCGGCATCTTCGGCATCGTGGAGGACGTGAACCGGGAGGGAGACCCCCTTCTGATGAAGGCCCTGCGGGGTGACAAACCCGCCGAGGTGATCTGGTCCAACGTTCTGGTGGACGACGACGGGGTTCCCCACTGGGTGGGCAACGGCGAGCCGATCCCCCCCAAGGGGCGCAACTGGCTGGGCCCCTGGACCCCGGACACCAGGGACGCCAACGGAAAACCCGTTCCCATTTCCAACCCCAACGCCCGGATAACCCTGTACTGCGAAGTCATCGACAACTACAATAAAAAGCTGGGCACAGACCCCGCGGGCTGCCCCATCTCGGTGGTCACCTACTCCGGCCGGGACTCGGACACCATGCCCCCGGTCTGGGTAGCCAAGAGCCCGGACCACGGCGTGGCCATCGGCGCCTCCATCCTGTCCGCCGCCACCGCCACCGAGGTCGGGGCCAAGGGCGTCAACAGGCAGCCCTGGGCCAACGCCCCCTTCACCCCGGGCCCTCTGGCGGACTACATGGACGCCCAGTTCACGTTCTACAACAGCAGGAAGCTGACCAAAAAGCCCATCCTGGCGGGACTCAACTACTTCCTGACCCACGGCGCCCGGGGCGGAGAGCCGGGGTCCAAAAAACTCCTGGGCGAAAAGAGGGACGTTCTTCCCTGGCTGACCTGGCTGGAAAGGCGGGCCCACGGCGAGGTGAAGGCCATCGACACCCCCATCGGCTTCATCCCCCTTTACGAAGATCTCAAAAAGATCTTCGGCGACACCATCGGCAAGGCCTACTCCAAGGACCTGTATGACAAGCAGTTCTCCTTCTATGTGGACAACATCATCGCCCGGCTGGACCTGCAGCGGGACGCCTACTCCAAGGAACCGAACTGCCCGAAGCGGATCTTCGAGATCTACGACGAGCAGGAAAAGGGCCTGAAGGACCTGAAGGCGAAGTTCGGGAGCATCGTCACTCCGGAGCAGCTCATCCAGGCCGGCGGCGTGAAGTAAATATCGCCCCGGAGACCCCGGCATCGACGAAGGCGCCCCCGGAAGGGGGCGTTTTTTTATCCGGACACCCCGGGCGCGGCCTCTGGGGAGCGCCCGCCGAGACCGCTACGCGCCCCGAAAGCGGACTTTTTCCGCCACCAGGCTGACAGGGCCCCGTAGCCGGGCTATACTCGGGGGCGTGAAAACGTCTTCCCTCCGCCGCGCCGCCCGGGCCCTGGGGACCTTCGCCGCCGCGTCCGTCGCGCTGGGCATGGCGGCGGTGCCGGGGGTCTGCCTGACGGTCTGGGCCTTCCGGCTCTTCCTGATCGACGCGGTCTTCACCGGCGGTTTCCCCAAACCCGGGGATGCGGCGTTGTTCAGTTTCTTCCTGGGTACGGCGCTCTGCCTCTTCGTTCCCGCGGCGTCCCTGGTCCTGGCCGGGGGCTGCCGCCTTCTGCGGCCCTTCCGCCGGGGGGCAGGATTTCGGGGCCCGACGGGAGGCCTTCTGGAGTCTTTCGGAGAGACCTTCGAAGGTCTTCTGGAGGCGGTCCTGGGCTTCCTGCCTAATCCGGCGACCCGGAGCTTTTTTCACCGCCTGTCGGGCCGGGACTGACTCCGGCCCCCGCCGGACCCTGACCGGTTCCGGTTCCCGTGGCGGCTCCGGAGGTTTTCATTTCCTGGAGCAGCTCGGTGACGGTGACGAACTGGTAGCCCTCCGCCAGCATTTCGGGGATTATTATCCGTAAAACCTGCGCGGTCCGGAGGGCGGAGCCGAAATGGCTGAGGATGATGTTGCCGTTGGCCCGGTGGGCCCGGATGTAGGCCAGCTGGGTTTCCATGGGCCTGTCTTTCCAGTAGCCCAGGACATCGTTCTCCCACATGATGACGATATAGCCCATCCGGGCCAGGACCCGCAGAACCCGTTCGTCCACCGCTCCCCCGGAGGGGCGGAAATAGGGGTAGGTCCTGCCGGTGACACGGGTGATGATCTTCTGGGCCTTTCCCACATCGTCTTCGATTTCGGCGTCGCTCATGTACGTCAGAAGCCGATGACTGTAGCTGTGGTTCGCCACCTCGAAGCCCCTGTCGGACAGGCTTTTCACCCAGGCGGGGCGCGCCGCCACCACCTTTCCGGGCAGGAAAACGGTGCAGCGGATGCCATACATGTCCAGGATGTCCAGGAGTTCCCTGTCCTCCACCCAGCCGTCGTCGATGGTAAGGGCCACTTTCCGGGACGACCGGGAACCGTGGCGGTAGATCTCCGGAGGCTGGACCGGCCGCAGTTTTTCCACCGCCCCCAGGTAGGGGGGCTCCTTTCCCCGGACCTGCCCGGAAGGCGGGGCGGGAATCGGCGCATCCGCGGAGACCCCGGAACCGATGACGAAAACGAGAAGAACCGCCGCTGCGGCCTTTCTCATGGAGCGCCCCCCTCCAGCGGAAGCTCCAGCCGAAAGACGGTGCCCCCTTCCGGGGCGCTGGAGAAATCCACCTTTCCCCGGAGGTAGGTTTCCCCCAGGAGCTTCATCCCATAGGTGCCCAGCCCCCGCCCGCCCCCCTTGGTGGAGAAGGACCGCTGGAAAATCTGGAGCGCCACATGCTCGTCGATGAAGCCGGGATTGTGCACCGTGAAGAAGGCCCGATCCCCCTCCTTCCCGCAGCTCAGGGAGATCCGGTCTCCGGGCTGCGAGGCCTCCAGGGCGTTTTTCAGCATGTTTCCCAGGATCCTCTTTGCCAGCACCTCGTCCACCACCAGGATGAACTCTTCGGATTCCGCCAGGATATCGATGCTCTTCCCCTCCGCCACGGGATGATGGAAAAAAAGCTCCGCCGCGTCCCGCAGCAGCCGGAGGGCCGAAACAGGCACCGAATGCACCGCCAGTTCCCCCCGTTCCGCCGCGGAAAGTTCCCTCTGGGTGGTGATTTCTCCCAGCAACGTTTCCACCGCCCGCTCCAGCTCCCGCCGCAGCACGTCCGCCTCCTCCCTGGTGTCCGCGTGACGCAGCATCTCCAGGAGCGACTTCACCCCCCCGGCGGTGTTCAGGATATCGTGAAAAAAAATCCGCTCCAGCGCCTGCCGGCGTTTCTCCCCGCTCACGTCGAGGATCGAAACCAGGGCGAAGTCGGCCCCGTGGAACCGGAAGGGCGAGGCGGTGATCTGCAGATCGTAGGGGACCAGGCGGTCCCCGTCCCGGGCCGTCACCCGCCACTCCCGGGTAACCCCTTCAGATCCCAGAGTGCCGTCACGGACCGCGGTAAGGAGGCCGCAGACCTTGCAGAAGGAGGAACTGCCGCAGCCGTCGGGGGTCTCCGTGGCATGGATGCAGCCCAGAAGCTCGCCGGGGCTGAAACCCACGGAGTTCGCCGGCTCGATCCGACGGAACAGACGGGTGAGGGCGGTGTTGGCGGCGACGATGCGGCGCCGGGAGTCCAGAATTCCCGCTCCGTAGGGAAGCGCGTTCAGTATTTCGGTGATGTGGGGGGCTTCGCGCACCGCTCGGCCCACCTCCCCGGCCCTCTCCTCCATATCGGGTCCATAGTATACTGGAAAAGTGCAATATTCAAGAAAGATGAGGCTTCCGGCAACCGGTGCATCCCAGGACGTGCACATGCTTCCGGGGCCGGTCCGGCCGCTCGAACATCCGGGCCTCCAGATGACCCTCCGCCGGAACTGTTGACCCGCAGACCGGACAAACCCGGGGGTGGCGGGGGTTGGCCGGATAACAGCGGGGACAGCCGTAGATCCGGCACATCTTTTCCGTCACCCCTCCGGAGCGAAGGCCCCCCTGAAAGACCACGGTCTTGATCCTTTCGCCCTGTCCCAGAATCTCCCCGCAGACCGGACAGGTCTTGGGCTTCCCCCGCCCCCCGCCGCCTCCGGACCCCCTTCCCGCCTCCCGGTCGGCGCCGCGTCGGGGGGACTCGCCCCCGGTCCTCCGGATGCGCCGGGTCCGCCGGAGACCACCGGGGAAAAGGAAGATGGGCCGGCCCGCCATCAGGGAGGCGACGAGATAGGCGATGAGGATCGCCAGGAGAAACAGAAGGAGGCGGACGAAGAGCATGGGACATTCTATCCTCCCCATGGCCCGGGAGCAAGCCGGGGCGAGGTTCAGGCCGGGAATAGGTTCAGGCCCCGGCGAGGTTCAGGCCGGGAATAGGTTCAGGCCCCGGCGAGGTTCAGGCCGGGAATAGGTTCAGGTCGGGAATAGGTTCAGGCCCCGGCAAAGTTCAGGCCTCTGCGAGACGCAAGCCCGGGAGGGGCGTCCCGGGGTTACGGCTCACGAGGTCGTTCCCCGGGCCTGGCGGTTCCGGACCGCCCCGCAGAGACGGACCTCCCGGGGAGGCGGCAGGGAGGCGGCGGGATCCCCTTTTCCCCCTTGCGTGCCTGACCCCGGAAGGGTACAGTGGCGCCATGGCAGTACTTTTCATCGTCGCGACCCCCATCGGAAATCTGAAGGACATAAGTCTCCGCGCCCTGGAGTGTCTCCAGGAGGCGGATCTCGTCGCCTGCGAAGACACCCGCCGGAGCCTGAAGCTTCTGACCCATTACGGAATCAGAAA
>JAKQWJ010000222.1 GCA_029562045.1 Spirochaetota bacterium
GGGGAAGAGGGTGAAGGCCCCGAGACCCGCGGTCGTTTTTTCCAGCGCCGCCCCGAGGACGATATCCATCCCCGAAAAGGGCGGCGTCTCCACCAGAAGAGCCTCCGGAGGCGCGTCCCCCCTGGCCCGCCGGGCCAGCTCCTCCTCCAGCATCGCCGGAACAGTCTGCAGACGCAGGAAATCGCCGAGTTTTCCGAACCCGGGGCGCCGGACTCCGGCTTTCGGACGGGCCCGGAACAAACCGTCGGCGGATTCCAGTTCGCAGTGGGGCTGAAAAAGGTCCGCCGCGCTCCGGCCCACCAGAAGGCCCTCCCCGGTTTCCCGGTTGAAGATCCGGCTCTTCATATCCCGGAGGACGCTCTCCCCCGGTTCTCCCCCGGGGTAGGCCTCGGCGAGGAGGATGTAGCCCCGCAGCGGCTCAACGGCGTCGAGAAGCCCCTGGAGGCCGAAGCCCGCGGCGAGGATCCCCTCCGCTTCGCCGGAATCCTCGAACCGGTAGAGATAGACACCGTTGTCCGAATGGCCTATGGTCCCGCCCCGGGATTCCACCGCCGCGGCCAGGCCCCGCTCCAGCTCCCCCAGAACGTCCGGCTCCAACCGGACCAGCTGCCGGTACCCGTTCAGCTCCAGGATGAAAACCACCATCCCGGTCCCCTACTCCGACCATTCCTCGGAGGAGGGGTACAGGTCGATATTGTCGGTGGCCCCGTACAGGAGCTCCAACAGAAACAGCCGGTCCGCCTGGGCGATGTCGAGAAACATGATGCCGATGTAGAGCCGCCCCTGATCGTTGAATTTCCGCATGATCCGTCCGCCTATGGACAGGTCCCTGTTCCCGATGTGCAGGGTGAACTCCAGGTCGGCGAAGAGCAGAAAGGCCGCATCGTACTCCTGCAGCGGAAGGCAGAACTGGATGCCCGAGGCGCTGATGTCGATGACCTCCGCCTTGTCGACCCGGTCCTTCACCGGCTCCCCCCTGAAATAGCCGTTGACCTTGAGGCTGTAGGCCAGGAGACGGCCGAACTGCTGCAGAAAATCCACCACCTTCTGGGAAAAACGTCGTCCCCCTTCCTTGAAGGTCACCAGATACAGGTAGCCGATGATGTAGTTCTGGTACAGGATGGGGGAGTACAGCTCCTGCAGGATGCCTTTTTTTTCTTTCTCCCCGTTCAGCTGGACCAGGGTGTTGAGCACCGTGAAAAGCTCGACGCCCTGGTTCGTCTGGGACAGGATGAGCTCCTCCCGGGACAGAACCCGGGGCGACAGGATGAGGTCCTTCTCCGGCACCGTGGCGCTCATGCTCTGGGGGTAGAGGAAGACCTTGCCGGTATAGGCGATGAGTTTTTCCTCGAAGGTTTCGGGCCGCCTTTCCCGGAACATGATGATCTTGTTCTCCGATGAGATGCCCTGGGCCTTTTCGCGGAAAGCCGCCAGAAGTCTGGTGATTTTGGAGGCATCGAAATTGGACGTAACCACCGGTTCGTCGGTCGCGTCGCCGAGATCGTAGCTCACGGTCTTGGGAAAGTCCAGTTCGATCCTCTGCCCCTGGATCATGAAAGTGATCCGCATATCCTCCGTCGGGGCCACCCGCTCGTAACCCCGGGACAGATCGCGGAAAATCCCCTGGGGGGAGCGCAGAACCAGAGAGGTGTCCTCCAGCGAAAGGATCTTCGTCCTGAAGGTCATCCGGGTCCCCCGGAACTTGAAGAAAAGGTTGACCTCTTCCTCCGGGTTCGGCTGGGGCTGCCCCCCCTTGTCCAGCGTCATCAGGAGGTTTTTCCCCTCCACGGCGCCGAGACGGCAGGTGAGCCAGCGGTTGCGATACCGCATTTCCATCGGCGCCTTCATGTCCACCAGGGACGCGAGGATGAACTCTTTTTCAATGCGCGACACGGACTGTCCCATCGATACCCGTTCCTTAAGTATGCTACCAAAGTATACGAAAAAACAAAAAAAATAACAGGTGTCGGGAGCCCATTCAGAAGGGGGCGGTGTCCGGGCCGGGATCGAAGGAGCCCGGGGGAAAGGGCTCCCCGGGACGGGTCAGATCGTCCAAGTCCATCGTCAGGGCGGACACATACCAGACTCCGTCCCGCCGGTCCGCGACGATTCTCCCCCGGGCCCGACCCACGGGACCTCTGAGAAGGACGTCCGCCACGGCCGTCTCCGGGCCCCCCCGGGAGAAGCGTATCGTTCCGATCCTGACCCCGGAGACGGCCTTCTTCCCCCCGGAAAAACCCTCCAGGCTCCGGAGCAGAAAAGGGCGGTAATCGGGGTGTATTCTCTCCTGTGGGGATATCCCCTCCCTGAGATCGGAGAAGAAAAGGCGGAAAAGCTCCCCCACCTCCCGGCTTCGGGGGTCCGTTTCCCGCCCCGTCAGAAGTTCCCCCAGGGTGAAATCCCCGGGGGACACGAAGTTCCCCGGCGCGGAAAAGAGGGGGTCCTCCTTCCACGGGAAGGGCCGCACCGGCGGGGCCGTTCCGGAGCGCGGTTCCGCCGCCGGCGCCGCCTGACGGGGTTCCCGGGTCCGCTCCGCCGCCGGGGGAGCCGGCGCCGCCTGACGGGGTTCCCGGGCCCGTTCCGCCGCCGGAGCCGCCGGAACGCCCTCCCCCCGGGGCATGGGGGGCTCCCCCCGGGGGATGCAGCCCGAGACCAGCAGAGCCGCGGCGAAAAAAAGCGGCGCGGGGGAAAGAATCCGGCAACCCATCGCCCCAGAGTGTAGCCCAGCGCCCCGGGAGAGTCAAATCCGCCCCTCCCTCCTTTACAGCCCCGGCGCCCGGGGCTACTATGGGGGGGTGACGGAACGGGACCGCATTCTGCGCCACCTGAACGGTGATTTCACCGAGCCCATCCGGGATCCTTTATGGAAGCACATCTATCTGACCCCCGCCCTGATGGAGGTGGTGACCTCCCCTCCTTTCCGGAAACTGTCGGGGATCAAACAGCTGGGCACGGCGCACCTGGTCTACCCCGGGGCCACCCATACCCGATTCGTGCACAGCCTGGGTGTTTTCCATCTGGCGAAAAGGATGATACCGCCCCTCCTGGGACCCGGCAATCCCTTTTCCGTGAGCCTGGAGGGGGTGAAGGCCTTTCTCTGCGCCGCCCTGCTCCATGACGTGGGCCACTTTCCCTTCACCCACTCCCTGAAGGAACTGCCGCTGAAAAACCACGAAACCCTCACCGCGGAACTCATCCTGTCCCCCCCGCTGAAAGAGATCATCGCCCGACAGGTGGGGACGGACCCTGGTCTCGCGGCGGCCATGGTGGACGAGGAGATGGACGACGGAGGCTCCCGGGAGGTTCTCTTTTTCCGGCGTGTCCTGTCAGGGGCGCTGGACCCGGACAAACTGGACTATCTGAACCGGGACGCCTGGTTCTGCGGGGTCCCCTACGGCATCCAGGACACCGACTTCGTCATCGAAAGGATCCGGTCCCACCCGGAGCGGGGGCCTGCCCTGGACATCTCGGGGCTTCCGGCGGTGGAAAACATCCTCTTTTCCAAGTATCTGATGTACCGTTCGGTGTACTGGCACAAAACCCTGCGGATAGCCACGGCGATGATCAAGAAGGCGGTCCACCTGGGGCTGACGGAGGGGGCCCTCGCTCCGGAGGATCTCTACGGGCTGGACGACGAGGGATTTTTTCGCGCCGTGGCGGCCCGGGATTTCCCCCCCTTCGGACTGGTCCGGCGCGTGGCGGACCGGAATCTGCTGAAAACCGCCGCCGCCGCCCCCTTCGACGAGGAGCGTTTCGGCGCTCTTCTGGATCTGAACCGGCGGGAAGAGACGGAGAGGCGTATCCGCGGAGATCTCCCGGACATCGGGGGTCCCGGTGCGGCCGGAGGAGGTGGTCATCGACATCCCCGAGAAGATAAGCTTCGAAATCGGGTTGCCGCTGCTGGAGCCCGGCGGCGGGACCCGGGAGTACGACGAGGCGGGGTCGGTGTTTTCCCCCCCCGTGGTCCGGAACTTTTCCCGGGTCCTCCGGGTTCTTCGGATAGCCCTTCCCCCGGAAGCGGCGGCCCGGTCGGGCGGAGGGGACGGCCTTCTGGCCCTGCTCGTCGAGACCCTGCGGCCTTGAATCTCCCGACATTCTGTCATATCTTTGTTCCATGAAACAATCGAAAATCATGCGCGAGCGTATCCGGCGGAGCGCCTTCCTCTTCGGCGAACTGGGCTACGAGATCACCGATGTGGAAGAGGGCGAGGGAAGCTACACCGCCGGGTTCCGCGACGAGGGGGGGTTTCAGGCGGGATTCTACATCGACGAAGACAGCAGGTTTCTGGAACTCGCCTTTTCCTTCACCCTCTCCCGCGGCATGGCCGGCTTCGTCCGATCCCGGATGGAGGAGACTCTGCGGGTCTGCTACGAATACGGGTGCTACTTTAATCTGCAAACCTTCAAGAAAGACATCAGTCTGACGATTTTCAGCAAGATCTATTACGCCGGTCTCAACTATTTTGTGCTGAAAGAGACCCTGCGGGACTTCCGGAGCGCCGCCGAAACCCTCCGGGACCTCATCGAGATCAAGAGCGAACGCCGAAAAGGGGAGGCCCATGGAGATTCGTAATCTCATGGAGGACCTGGTTATCCGGATCGTTCAGGAGACCTGCGACGATGAGGAGACCCGCCGCGGGACCGGCGGCTGTCCGGATCCGGCGAGCCGGCCGGATATAGCCTGCTACGTTCTGAACCGCATTCCCCAGCGGTACGTCAGTTCCGGGCGCGGGGCCGCCCACGCGGAAAGGAGCTGGAACGAGAATCCCCAGCTTCTGGTGGACATAACGACCCTGGTGCACGAGGGCATCCACCGGGTCTCCCGGGTGCGGCGCCCCTATTACGGACAGACCCCCCAGGCGGACAGCCCCGGTTCGCCGCGCCCGGACGCCCCGGGTCCGGTCTTCGTTTTTCCCGTCATCAAAGGCCGGGTGCTGGACTGCCGCACCTTCGCCCCTCTTGCCCGGGGGGCGGTGCATCTCCTGGCCGGGGGGGAAAGGGTGGCCATGATCGACCGGCGGTGGCAGAACCCCTTCGCGCTGGATCCGAAAATCGAAGGCACCTTTCTTTTTCTACCCCGCCCGCAGGAGGCGGAAGGCCCGGGGGAACGGAGGCTTTTCGATTTCGAGATCCTCGTGGAAGATCCGGACTACGAGCCCCTGCGGCACTTCTTCACCATCGCCCTGTCCGCCGGATCCCCCTGGCCCGGGCCGGAACCGGTGGAACCGCCTGCCGCCGCCCGGGCGATGCCGGATGCGGACCCGGCGGTTCGCGGAACCGTCAGGACCCGGACCGGGCCGGACTTCAAGCTCGCCGACATCTTCGCCGCCCCGAAATAGACCCGCCGGTCCGCCCACGTCCCCCTCTGAGGGACTCATGCCGGCGGGCCCCTCCGGACCCGGCGCCGGAGCCTCTCAATAGCGCTCGGACCGGATCTGCACGTCCTGCACCCGGCCCGGCGCCTCGCTCTCCACGAAGAGCAGGACCTTCTGCATCACCGTCTCCCCGAACTGCCTGGAGTTGGATACCAGGGCCCCTCCGATCTGGGAGAAACTGAGGCTGTCCTGAAGGTCCACCTCCGCCGCGGAGATCCGGAAACGCAGGCGCAGCTTGTCCCGCAGAGAGTGGACGATCCGCCGTTTTTCCTTGATGGATCCCACATCCGGCAGTTCGATGATGAACTGGATCATGGACACGACCATGGCATCACCCGCTTTTTCGCAATTTTTCCCGCAGAAGGGGGAGGAGAGCCAGCAGCATGAAGGCCGCGGCCAGGTCTTCCCGGGCCCCGGCGGCATGGCGGGGCTTCAGGCTGAACAGGCACTCCGTTCCCCGGACCGGGACCGTCAGGAGATCGAAGGGGCCGAAATCGTCCCGGATGCGGCGATCCCCGAAACGCCGGTACAGGACCCGTCCCTCCTTTCGGACCAGAAGAAGCCTCTCCTCGGCCCGGGCGAAGGCCGCCAGGGCTCCGGGTTCCAAGGTGGAAACGAAGGCTCCGGTCTCCTCCAGCGCCGGCGCCGGGGGGGCCTGGACGATGCCCAGCGCCGTCACCGCGGCCACCGCCAGAACCGCCGCCGCGGCCGCCCGCCCGCTTATTCCCGCAAGGGGCCGCAGAAGCCGCAGGTGCCGCCCCGTCCGGAAAAGGGACAGAAGTCCCACGGCCGCGGCCCCCCCCGGTGCCGAGGCCAGGAGCCCCAGCAGAACCGGCCCCGACCATAAGACCAGAACGGGGACGGAGGAGAAAAAATCCGCCGCTCCCCGGCCCAACGGCCGATAACCCTTCTTTTCCCCGGAAAGGGCGGAGTGGAGCCGCAGCAGAAACCGGACGGAAAAAAACAGGTCCAGAGCGAACCCCGCCAGCATCAGGGCCAGCCTGACCCGCCAGGGCCAGTCCCCCAGGATCGAAAAGTCTTCCAGAAGAACCTGAGCCGCCGTCACCGGGACGGAGAAAACCCCCGCCCGCACCTTTCCCCCATCCTTCACCGTGGTATATTCTTATACGAAACGGGCATTTGCACAAGGGGCGGACATCCTGCGTTTATGAAAAAGCTGGGAAACCCGGGCGCCGCGGCGGTCGCGGCGCTCGCGGCGATCATCCTATTCCTCCCGTCCCTCCTGCACGGGCAGGATCGTCCGTGGGAAAGCCGGCCCGGACAGCCCCCGCCCGGCCCCCCCGCGGGGGCCGTGTCCGCATCCGGCATCGCCCGGGCGGCGCCGGAATCTCCCGATGGAGCCCCGCCCCAACCGGCCGTTCCGGGCCTGCCTGAAGAAGCCCCCGCCACCATCTTCGATACCCGCCTGGGGGACGAGGACGTGGAGCTGGCGCTGGACGGGTACTGGGACGCCTCGGTCCGCAGCTCCATCGGCCTGGCCTTCCTGCCCGGCCAGGGACTGACCTACCCCTTCGTCTTCCCCGGCTTTTCCGACGGCCTGGTCTTCGAGCAGAAGCCGGACCTCCTCATCTCCCTGTGGCTGAGGCAGAGGTACTTCCTGGAGACCAGCATCGGGGAAGACTACCGGATGAACTCCTACCTCTTGGGCTACCGGGGCAAGGAGGGGGAACTGGTCCAGTCCGTCAAGGCGGGCAACAGGGACATCGAGATCAGCCCCTTCCCGTACATGGATTTTCCCGGCTCCGCCCGGAAGACCCCCGGCATATCGGCGGTTTTCCAGACCCCCCGGTCCCGGCACGAGTTTCTCTTCCGCTACGACCCCTCCCTGCCCCAGAAGAAGACCTTCATGGGCAGAAACGAGGTCCGGGAACTGCGGATCGACCCCGCCTCTCCGGTGCGGGGCCGGCATTTCGTCCTGCCCGACCCGGGGGCGGACTTCCTGGAACTCTTCATCGAGGACCGGGACGGCGGAGTCCCGGGGGACGGGGGACGGCGCTACCGCCGGGCCACCAGCCACGATTACTCCTACTCCCCCGGAGACGGGGTCCTCTCCCTGACTAGGGGCTCCCCCGGCCGGGTCCTGGTCTACTACGAAAAAAACGGCGACCCCGTGGGCTCCGCCGGACTCGGGTCGGGGGCCCTGCCGGCCTACACGCCGGGGCCCCCCATCGAAATCGACGACGCCGGGAGCCCCGTGGATTTTTCCTGGGGAATGGGGTCCTACATGGGGCGGAACATGACGGACTGGCTCCGGACGTCCATCGCCGGTCGGCAGGCCCTTCTCCTCTACGACCCTGGGGCCTTCAACCCCTTCGAGGTCCACGGCGTCTACCCCCTGTCGGGCTTCTCTCCCTCCGCCGGGACGTCTCCCCGGCTGGTCCGCCGGGGTTCGGACGCCGCCTATTCCCCCGCCTCGGCCCTCTCCCTGGCCTTCTCCGCCGAGGGGACGGAGGTGCGGGTCCTGGGGGAGACCGTCCCGGACCGCTCCATGACCAGCCGTTTCCCCTTCGCCCGGGACGAGCCCCGGCTCTACGGACCGGACCGTCTCTCCGACGGGGGGGGGCCGGACTTCGAGATCCTGGTCCAGAGCTACACCCCCGGTGAGGGCTACCGGCTGAGCAGCGACGTCATCCCGGGG
>JAKQWJ010000225.1 GCA_029562045.1 Spirochaetota bacterium
TTCACGGCGGAGAAGGAAGCGCCGGAGACCTGCCCCGTGTGCGGCGCGAAAGGAAAGATGTTCAAACGGGTCGATTGAGGAAAACCGGTTTCACACCGCTTCTTTTCCGGTGACTCCCCTCCCCTGTCCGGGCATGACCCCAAACCCGGGGGAGAAAGACAACAATGATACTTTGTCACCGGTGGGATTGAGCATGACCCCCGGACCCGGGGGGAAAAGGGGGCGGTCTTTTTTCTTCAGGCTGATTTTGCAGCGCACCCGTCGTCGCTGCGTGAAGGGGGTGCTCATGAGAGAGGTTGTGGTCATCGGTGCGGGGCTTCATCGCTACGGGTTTTTCCCTGAAAAGACCAGCGTCGATCTCGGCACGGAGGCGATTTCCCGGGCGCTGCAGGATGCCGGCATGGCATGGGCAGACATCGAGGCCGCTTACTGCGGCACCTTGCAGCCCGGCGTTTCCGGGGGGCATGCCATCTGCAACAGGCTGGGGTTCACGAGCCTGGGCATCACCAATGTGGAAAATGCGTCGGCCAGCGGATCATCCGCATTCCGGGAGGCTTACCTGTCCGTCGCCTCCGGGGAAAACGATGTCGTGCTGGCCTTCGGCGTCGACAGCATCAGCGCCCAGCTCCAGCTGAAGCGGCCCGAACCCGGACCGTCCGGGCCGGAAAACCCGGCGGCACCCGGGCCGAAACAGTCCCGCCAGGAGGCTGAACCCGGCGAAAGGGTGGAGTCGAAGTTCAAAAAGGTGTCTCCCGTCCAGTTCTTTGCGGATCTCGCTCACCATCACATGAAGGAGTTCGGCGTCACGCGGGAGCAGCTGGGCCAGGTTTCGGTCAAGAGCCATCTCAACGCCAGCCTGAATCCCCATGCGCATTTTCAGAAGCCCTGCACGCTGGAGCAGGCCAACAACGCCCGCATGGTGGCGGACCCCCTGACGGTGCTGCACTGCTGCCCGTGGGATGACGGGGCGGCGGCAGTGATCGTGTGCGCAAAGGAAAAGGCGGAAAGATATACCGACAAGCCGTGCCCGACGGTCGCGGCGTCGGTGAACAAAAGCACCCCGCCGGATGGCGATTTCTTCAACACCCTGACCAGGCTGGCCTCCCGGGAAGCTTACGACAGGGCCGGCATCGGTCCGGAAGACCTGGACCTGGTCGAGCTGCACGACGCCTTCACCATCGAAGAGATCATCTACCTTGAATCCCTTGGCTTGTGTGAAACGGGCCAGGGAGGGAAGCTGGTCCAGGATGGCGTGACGGCCATCACCGGGAAGCACCCCGTCAATACGAGCGGCGGCCTGATTTCCATGGGGCATCCCGTGGGACCCACGGGGGTGGGCCAGGTGGCCGAGATCCTCTGGCAGATGCGGGGGCAGTGCGGCGCCCGGCAGATTCCCAGGCCCGTCAATTGGGCCCTGGCCCACATGGTCGGCGCGGGCGGCGTCTGCGTCGTCCACCTGTTCAGGAAATGAAAACAGGTTTACGAATCGTATTTTTCTCTGTATAGAAACATGCTAGGGTGAGAGAAAGTTCGGGTTGGCTGGCTCAAAGAGGAGGTTTTCAATGTGCGGGGGGAGGTGCCCCCCGCTTGTGTTTTCCGGGCCGGGCAACCGGCCGTCAGCCCTCTGCCGTGCGGTTCCCTCCTTCTCCCTGGTTCTCCACCACGAAGCCGAGCTTCGTCCCTTCGCGTGCCACCTTCACCCGGGCGCCGTCCCTGATGTT